>DATHSX010000190.1:0-4768 GCA_035463935.1 Acidimicrobiia bacterium
CCGATCAGGCCACGCAGTCCGGGTCTGCCTGGAACACCCCGGTGGGGAGTCCCGTCTGGGTGTGGGCCTGGTGAATCGCCCCGACCATGATCACGTCGAATCCACGCGAGTGCGCGCTCGCCACCAGGTTGATATGACAATGCGGACCGGGGGCGCTGTTGCCGCCATTGCGATCGAGCGCATTGGCCACCCCGGTCGGCTGGGTCTCGGCCATCGCCGGAATGGCAAGGCCTACCAACAGGACAACGAACACAACCAGTACGAGGAGACGTCTCATTGGTTCACTCCTTCCACTCGCCTCCAACCGTCAGTACGGTCGCACGGCGGCGTTCGGTTCGCAACGCCGGCCGCGCGGTACCACGGCCGGTGCGGACCGCTCAGTTACCTAGCTCATACCGCGGCATCGGGCCTGCACAGGCCCTTGTCGCCGGCATCGGCTATCGCCTTTACCTCTTCGTGGGTAAGGGCCCGGCCGATGCTCAAATGCACCTCGTCGATGCGGCCGTTCAGGTAGAAGCCTTGGTTGGACGCGACCCCGGGCGTATCGTCGATTCCACCCCGGTGGCCGAATTTGAGTGAGCTGTCTGAGTCGACATCCAGGCGCACATCCGCACCACTGTGAGCCGATGCCAGCGCGCCGTTCACCAGGATGTCGATCGTCGGGCCGGCCCGCCGGGCCGCCACATGCAGCCAGGTATTGGGCGGAATGTCGACCACAGGAGACACCAATCCCGGGCTCTGCTCACCCCCTCCCTCTTGAAAGAAGGCCAGACGGTTTCCCGGTATCTTTTGCAGGGTCCATCCGGTCGACGTGCCGACGGCGCCTTGCTGCCATTTCTCAACCAGTACCTGCTCCCCCTCGGTGTTGCCGAAGTTGACCCACAGATCCACCGTGAAGTCGCCCGTCCCCGCATCGAGGGCGGGATGGTGAGCTATCTCCACCCACGAGCGGCGGCCGTCGAGGTCGAACGCCTGATTGACGACACCGGTATCGAAGGTCGCCCCGTTGACCAGCTTGGCATCACGGTTCCCCAGCTCGTCTCCTGTGGTGTTGTCCGCCGTCCACCAAGCAGTCATTCCCACAGGAGGAGGCGCACATCCCGGGGGAACGGGTGACCAAGCCAGGATCTCCGGGCCGCGGAACTCGAGCACGGCGCTGACCGCCACCAGTCCCAGGAGGAGACCAAAAGCAAACACCCGGCGTCGGGGTCGCAAGCTCAGCGGGTGCCCACCACGTGCCGAGGTCGGGACGGGGGCCCCCGCCGGTGGCGTGCGGACGGGGGGGATAGGTGTTATCCGGCGGTGGGCAGCAGCGGGCAAACCGGATGGTGATTCGAGTGTCAAAGCACGCTGGGAGCCGGGAACCGCGAGCAGCGGCTCATGGTTGAGGATTTGCTCCTCGAGCCGCCACAACTCGTCCGACGGATCGATGCCGAGTTCCTCTCCGAACCGGAGCCGGCAGTCCCTGAAGACGTGGAGGGCGTCGGCCTGGCGACCCGAGCGGTAGAGAGCCAGCATCAGCTGGGCCACGAAGCGCTCCCGGAATGGATGTTCCCGGGTGAGAACCTGCAGCCGGCCGATCACCAGGTCGTGCTCGCCGATTACCAGCAGGGATTCGATCCGATCTTCTTCCACCGACAGTCGAAGCTCATCGAGCCGGTTGACATCGAACGCCAGAGCGGCGTGACCTCCCAGATCGCCGTAGGGAGGTCCGCGCCAGAGCTTCAAAGCCTCCTCCAGAACAGCCGCGGCGAAGATGGGGTTCATCGTCCGGAGGGCGTGGCCATTTCCCGCCAGCCGTTCGAACTGCAGAGCGTCGAAAGTCGTCTCGTCGGCCTCCACCTGATACCCATGCCCGGAATGGCCGATCTGGTCGTTGCCGAGCACCCTCCGGAGGTTCGAGATGTAGGTGTGAAGCGAGGTCCGGGCAGCTGCCGGCGGCCGGCCGTCCCATACCGCGTCGATCAGCGCATCCTGAGAAACGAAGCGATTGCAGTTGGCGAGCAACACCGCCAGCACCATCTGCTGGCGGACTCCGCCCAGCGCGCAGAAATCGGACCCCCGAACGGCCGTGAGAGGTCCCAAAACGCGATACCTGACGAGATCCATGTTCCAACCTCGCCGGGTTAATGGCTTTCCGGTACGCACAATCTAGGACTCGCACCCAGCGGGTGGTCCAAGAATTGTCCAAGAGAGCCACCACCGCCCCGGAGTACGGTCGCTCCCGGAAGGCGTCAGGAGGAATCCACCACCCGGGAACTCCCGGCGCCCCCAGACAACTCGTCGAGAGGACCGGCGTCGTGTCCACGACGGCAACCGAGATTCCGCCCGTCCAGCACACGCTGCGCTGGATCGTGGTGATGTTCCGCTTGCTCGGCTGGGTCTGGTCCGTGGCGCTCATCCTGGTGACCTTGCATACCCAACCGCAGACCAGCCGGATGGTTCTGGTGGGCGCAGGCGTGCTAGCCACCGTCTGGGCGGGTCTCACGGTTGGCGCCGGACATCGAGATCGGTATCTGCTCAACCCGGTGTTTGCGACGATCGACGGGTTGGTGGCATTCGCGCTCATCGCGGCCGGGTGGGCCGCCGGAGCGAACGATTTCGTCAGCGGCGGGTATCCGGCCTCGTGGCTCTTCGTCGTGGCCTACGCCGGCTCTCTTCGCTGGACCATGGGGGCGGCCCTTCTCCTCACCGTCTACTACGCCTTCATCCATGTTCTGATGGACGTTCCCAACCTCTACGTTCGCACCGTCGGCAGCTTTCAATACATCGTCTTCGGATTGCTGGCAGGCTGGGCGTTCGATGCCTTGCGGGATCGGGAGGCGTTGCGGCTCGAGGCCGCCGCCCGGCTCCAAGCCGAGCAACAGACCGCCACCCGCCACGAGGAGCGCGCCCTCCTGGCCCGCCGCCTTCATGACTCGGTGCTGCAGACCCTGCATGTGATTCGGATGGGAACAGCCGACATGTCCGAGATCCGTTACCTCGCCCGTCTCCAGGAGCGGGAGCTGAGACGGACCATCGACGAATACAGGTCTCCGCATGAACACAGCTTCCGAGCCGAATTGCTGGGCGCTCGCGACCAGGTGGAAGACATGTGTCGCGTCGAGATCCAATCGGTGATACGAGACGATGCCGAACTGAGCCGGCCGCTCGAAGAGCTGGTGGCTGCCGCCCGGGAGGCGATGATGAACGCCGCTAAGCACTCCGGCGCCGACCTGATCCACCTCTACAGCGAGATCGTCGACGGGCGGGCCCGGGTCAACGTGCGCGACCGGGGCCGAGGATTTGAGGACGCGATTACGGATCATCACGGCCTCGCCGACTCACTGGTGCATCGGATGCAAGCGGTCGGCGGCGAGGTCCTGGTCGAGAGCGTCGCCGGACGAGGCACCGATGTGACCATTTCGGTTCGCTGGCGCTGATCCAGCGCTGGTGGCTCGCTCGTAGACTCGGCCGATGTTGGAGCGGCTGGCGGCCCACGGCGGCTTGGTCGGGTTGGTAGCCGTCTATTACCTCGGGTTTCTCACGGTGGGGTTCACCACCGGCAACCGCCAGGTCGTCTTCTATGCGGCGATCATGGCGCTCCTGTTCGTGGCCATCGCCTGGTGGGATCGGCGACGGCGCTTCTCCAAGCTGGTGCTGTGGGGGCTGGCGGCTTGGGGAGCCCTCCATATGGCCGGAGGCATGGTCCCGGTGAGCGGCGGTCGGGTGCTCTACAACTTGTGGCTGTTGCCATTCCTCCGGTTTGACCACCTGGTCCACGCCCTCGGCTTTGGATTTGCCGGGCTGGCATTCCGCGAATCGGTCCTGGATGGTGTCGATGGCATCGTCTCCTCCGGGGCCGGATTGGTGATGATGGGAGGTCTTGGATTCGGCGCCCTGAACGAGATGGTGGAATTCCTGATCACCCGGGTGGTACCCGACACCAACATCGGTGAATTCGAGAACGCGGGATGGGACCTGGTCGCCAACGCGGCGGGCGCGGCTCTGGCGGCATGGTGGGTGCGCTGGCGCTGGTCCCGACAGCGGATTTCCATCGCGACGCTCGCAGTCAAGGACCAGCTCCGCTGACATCGCGTTCTTCAAACCGAAGGGGCAGACCGACGCCGGTAGGGTCAACTCATGGCTCTCGCCATGGCCCTCTCCGGGTGGCAGTCGGCTCGCTTGCCGTCTTCGGAATCGGGTTCGCCTTGGTCGGACGGTCGGGGTGGGGGACGCCGGCGGCCAACGAACAACCGATTGGGGAAGTATCGCGCTGGTGTGAACGAGTCAGCGGTGGTCTGCTGCGCGAACCGGTCAACACCCTGGGGAATCTCGGCTTCGTAATCGCCGGCTTGGTGATCCTCGCCACCCTGGCCCGGGATTTCGATCGGGAAACCCCGCGCACCAATCGGTTCTTTGGCCACGACCCGCTGGCTTTGCTCTACGCCGCCGCGGCCCTGTTTCTGGGGCCCGGGTCGATGGTGATGCACGGGACGCACACGTTCTTCGGCGCCTGGATCGACAACGTGAGCATGGTTGCCTACATCCTGATCCCCTGGCTCTACAACGTGGCCGGGTTGGGCCGGTGGCGTGATCGCACCTTCTTCGTCACCTACGCCGCCCTGCTCACCTCATTTGCCGGGGGATACTGGTTCTTCGGGCCCGACCTTGGCATCGGTCTCGACCTGTTCGGGCTGTCGATCGGGCTCTGGATCATCAGCGAGGTCCTCTACCGGTGGTGGTCGCCATGGCTCCGTCCCCTCTCGGGTCTAGTCGGCTTCGGAGT
>DATHSX010000191.1:0-4478 GCA_035463935.1 Acidimicrobiia bacterium
CCAGATCGACAGGATCGCCCTGTGGCGGGTCGAGGGTGGCATCGTTGCACAGCACGGTGACCAGGCTCACCACCTGCCCGATGGCCGGGCCCAGCTTGCCGGGGTGGACAGGCTCCCCCTCAGCGGGAACGACCAACTCGAAACTCATCCGGTTCTGGGTCAGGGTTCCGGTCTTGTCGGTGAGGAGGACGGTGGTCGATCCCAGGGTTTCGACGGCGGGCAGGTTCCGGACGATTGCGCCCTCCCGGGCCATCCGCCGCACACCGAGCGCCAGGCTGAGGGTGACGACGGTCGGCAGCCCTTCGGGTACCGCGGCCACCGCCAGGGCCACGGCGGCGAGGAATGCCTGCTCAACCGCGCCGGGGTCATCTCCCAGCCGTAGGACTATCAAGCCGAACACCGCCAGAGCGATGAGCAGGGCTGCTTGGCCGAGCCTGGCCGAGAGGCGTGCCAGCCGGCGCTGCAAAGGGGTCGCCGTCGGTGGGCCGGCCAGATGGGTGGCCAGCCGCCCCATGGCGGTGGCGACTCCGGTTGCGACGACCAGGGCGTGGGCGGACCCGGCAGTGACCAGAGTGCCGGAGTGGAGCATCCAACCTCGATCGGCGACCGGCACCGCCGGGTCCACCTCGTTGGCCGGGCCCTTGGCGACGGGAAGCGACTCACCGGTCAGCAATGACTCGTCGGCCTCCAGCGACCAGGACTCGACGATCCAGAGATCCGCGGGGACTCTCTCTCCGGCAGCCAGCAGCACCATGTCGCCGGGTACGACTTCGGCAGCCGGCAACGTCACGGGGACGCCAGCCCGCAGTACGCGGGCGGTGGGGGCCGCGGCGGAGCGGAGGGCCTCGAGGGCGGTCACGGCCTTCTCCTCCTGAATGACCGCCACAGTCACATTGAGGATGACTATGGCAGCGATGGCCGCGGCGTCACGCGGCTCCCGTAAGGCGAACAGGCTCAGAGACGCCGCGGCCAGCAACAGCAGCGACATCGGGTCTCGGAGCTGTTTCCAGATGCGGCTGAACCAACTCCGGACGGGTGGAGGCGGGAGCTCGTTGCGGCCGTCCGCCAGCCGGCGACTTGCCTCCTCGGGGCTCAGACCTTTAGCCAGGTCGGCGCCCAAGGTCTGGGCCGCCTCTTCAAGCCGGTCAACCTCGCCGGCCAGGGAAGGGCTCACGGCCCGCTGATCTCGGTCTGCTCGGAGGCCGGGGCAACCTGGCGCGCAGGGGGGCGGTTGAGGACCATCACCGGCACCCTGTCTGTGGAGAGGAGTTGGCCGGCGACGCTGCCCATCAGCATCTTCGAAATACCCCTGCCGCGATTGCCGACCACCAGGACATCGAAGCCCTCGCGCTCGGCCAGGGTGATCAACTCGTGAGCCGGCTCCCCGTGCAAGACCGCGGTTGAGGGGTGGAAGCCGGCCACGGCAGCAGCCGCCTCCGCGAGGATCCGGTCGGGTTCGCCAACCGGCAGGGTCCCGTCGAAGGGAGCCACGGTGGCGAGTGCCAGCCTCCCAATCCGGGGCCCGAGCAAAGCGGTTACGGCTCGCAATGAGGCGAGCGATTCGATGGAGCCGTCGACCCCAACCAGGACCTGCAGCGGCCCCTCGCCCTCGCCGCCCGGACGGATGGCGGCGGGAGCCGCCTCTTTTTCCGCCAGCACGCCCTCGATGGCGAGAACCAGAACCAACGGACCAAAGACAGCGCCCAGCATCCACCAGCGGAAAGGGTCATGGCCGCGACGGCCCATGAGGAGGGCTGCGACGAGGCCAGTGACCACCCAGCCCGCCACGACTAGAGCCAGAATCTGGGTTGCGCTCACGACCCGACAGTAACGCCCCGCGCAACCGTCGGCGACAGTGCCTTTCGGCCGCCCACCATGTGACCTTTGCCCTCAAGACAAGATCGAGCCCTTTGACCATGATCGGGGCAGAAGGAGCACAATACGAAGAACGTACCAGCCCTCGCCACCCGCCCCATCCGATTGCTGATCGTCGACGATCACGACATCGTGCGCGAGGGGTTGCGCCGGTTGTTCGAAAAGGACGAGGAGGTCCTCGTGGTCGGCGAGGCCAGCTCCGTCGGAGAGGCAGTCCGGCGCGTGGCGATTGACACTCCAGACGTGGTTGTGCTCGATCTGAGACTGGGCGACGGATCGGGCATCGAAGCCTGTCGCCGTATCCATGCCTGGTCGCCAGACATCAAAGTGCTGATCCTGACCGCCTATGCCGACGATCAGGCCGTGACCGAGGCCATCAAGGCAGGTGCCTCCGGTTACCTCCTGAAACGGGCCCGCCTGGACAGCCTGGTAGATGCCGTGCACCGCGCCGCCCTCGGTCAGACAGTCTTCGAACACCTGCCGGCGAACTCCCAGGATGCCATCGATCGGGATCCACTGATCAAGCTCCTCACTCCCCGCGAGCGGGACATTCTCGAACTGGTGGCCGAAGGTAAGACCAATCGAGAGATCGCCGAGTCCATGTTCCTGGCTGAGAAGACGGTAAAGAACTACGTCTCCAACATTCTGGCCAAGATGGGGATCAGGCACCGGGCCGGAGCGGCCGCGTACCTGGTCAGTCGCAAGCCGAACGGATCGGCGTATCCGCCCGAGGAGTGGGTGAACTGATCACCCGCTGGGGGTGAACCTGGATGGTCTTTTGGCCCTGGGAGGGTGAGCAATCACTCGGGACTATCCCTCGATAAGGAGGAAACGTGCCGAAGCGAGTTGTCATCCTGGGAGCCGCGGGGAGGGACTTCCACAACTTCAATGTTGTGTACCGCAGCGATCCGGGCGTGGTGGTGGAGGCATTCACCGCCACCCAGATTCCCGGGGTGGCGGGCCGCCGCTACCCCGCTTCCCTGGCTGGCCCCGGCTATCCCGATGGGATTCCGATCGAGGATGAGGTCGACCTGGAAGCAATCATTGGCAGCAAGCACATCGACGAGGTGGTGTTCGCCTACAGCGACGTCTCCCACGAGCACGTCATGCACGTTGCCTCGCGAGTGCTGGCGGCTGGTGCCGATTTCAAGCTCCTAGGTCCCAACGCGACGATGCTCCCTTCACGGCGACCCGTGATCGCAGTGACCGCGGTTCGAACTGGCTGCGGCAAGTCGCAAATTGCCCGTTGGATATCACGGCGGCTACGTGGTCAGGGGAGACAGGTGGCGGCCCTCCGGCATCCGATGCCCTACGGTGACTTGCTGAGTGGGCGGGTGCAGCGGTTTGCCTCGCTCGCCGACCTCGACCGAGCCGGGTGCACGGCCGAGGAGCGGGAGGAATACGAGCCTCATATCGCCGCCGGCAATGTGGTTTTTGCCGGGGTGGACTACCGGGCCATCCTCGACGAGGCCGAAAAGGAAGCCGACGTAATCGTGTGGGACGGCGGCAACAATGACTTTCCCTTCGTCCGGCCCGATTTGGCGATCGTGGTCGTGGACGCCCTCCGACCGGGGCAGGTCGACACCCATCATCCGGGGGAGACCTCGGCCCGGGTGGCCGACATCGTGGTTATCAACAAGGTCGACTCGGCTGCCCCGGAGGCGGTCGACCAGGCCATCGAGGCGGTGCGCCGCATCAATCCCGGCGCCGAGATCGTGCGAGCCGCCTCACCTGCTCGCCTCGACAATCCCCGGGCCGTGCAGGGAAAGCGGGTGATGGTGGTCGACGATGGCCCCACCCTCACTCACGGAGGCATGGCTTACGGCGCTGGCTATGCGGCGGCGGTGGCGGCAGGCGCCGAGGAGATCGTCGATCCGAGGGCGACGCTGGCCCCTGCCCTGGCGTACGTCTTCCGTGACTTCCCCCACATCGGCCCTGTGCTCCCGGCGATGGGCTACAGCCCCGATCAACTCGCCGCCCTGGCCGAAACCGTCAACCGCTCGCGGGCCGAGGTGGTCGTGGTAGGAACCCCGATCGACCTGGCCTCCCTGGTGAACATTGCCAAACCGGTCGTGCGGGCCCGCTATGGGTACGAGGAGGCGGGGCATCCCAGTCTGGCCGATGTCGTCGATAGATTCCTTCAGGACCAGAAGGACCCCTATGAAGGAGCGGCTGCAAGGCGGTGATCGCAATTCCGGCGACCTGAGGTCGCCCGGGTGAGAGTGGTGGCTGCCCTCGGGGGTAATGCGCTCCTCCGCCGCGGGCAGACACCCACCGCCGGGGCGCAGCTGGCCAACGTCACTCAGGCTGCTGCCCTGGTGGCCGCCCTGGCCCGAGCAAACGAACTGGTGCTCACCCATGGCAACGGTCCCCAAGTTGGGCTGCTGGCGCTACAAGCCGCCGCCTATACCGATGTGGATCCCTATCCCCTCGATGTGCTCGGGGCGGAGTCGGAAGGCATGATTGGCTATCTGCTCGAGCAGGAACTGTCTGTCCACATGGCCGACGGGCAGGTCGCAACCTTGCTGACCCGAGTGGAGGTCGACCACGCCGACCCCGCCTTCGACCGGCCTACGAAGCCGATTGGTCCGGTGTATCCGCCC
>DATHSX010000192.1:0-3500 GCA_035463935.1 Acidimicrobiia bacterium
ATCGAGAAGCGAATCGAGGCCCGCCATTGCTCCCAACACCTCATGCACCACCGCAGGGTCCAGCCGGGAGAGGCCCTGGCTCGTGGCCGACCGGAGGAACATCGCCGCCGTGGCCAGCATGGGGACCGGACACGCATACTCACCGGCGAAGCCGAGGATGATCTCGGTGTCCTTGGCCAATGAGTCGAGGGTGGATGATCCTTGGTCGTAGTCGCCGGACACCATCATCGGCCCCCGCAACTCGAGAATTCTGGAGTTGCCCGATCCCGAGGTGATCAGCCGCAGCGTGTCCTGCGGATCGAGTCCGCACCGGGCGGCAAGGGTCAGCGCCTCCGCCGCTGCCACGGTGTGCACCGTCACCAACAGGTTCGACACGAATTTCATCACCGATCCCGCACCGAAATCGCCCACCCGCGGCGCCTCCCGGGCTATGGCCTCGAATATCGGCCGGCAGCGGGCCAGCAGTTCTTCCGAGCCACTGGTGAAGAGGACGATGTCCTTGGACCGAGCCTGAGCGCCGGTGCCACTCACCGTGCAGTCCACCAACTCCATCCCCACGGTGGCCAGGGCCGCTCGTGCCTCCTGTTTGGCCACGATCGGGAAGGTCCCGCTCTCAATGCAAATCACTCCCGCCCGAGGTCGGGACAGGAGGCCACCTTCTCCGTGAAGCACCAATTGGAGCGCGGATACGCTCGGGAGCGACAGGATCACCACGTCGGCTTCGGCGGCCACGCTCGCCGGGTCCGGGGCGGCTTCGCCGCCGAAGGAGACCAGCTGGTTCGTCCGGCTCGGGTCGGTGTCCACGCCGATGGTTCTGAATCCGGCCTTGACCAGATTCTCGGCCATCGCCGAACCCATGTTGCCGATGCCGATTATCCCCACAGCTTCCGTCAAGATCTACCTCCTCCGACCGTGTGGCCCATCCTCAACTTCCCCAGCTGAATCCCGCCGATCACAGAAAGCGCCGGGACTCTCGCTTTGCCTCCTCATAGCTCCGGCGGGCGGTCTGTACCGCCTCTGATTCGGAGACCTCTGCCACCGCGACATCCCACCAGAAGAAGCGCGGGACACCGACGCCGGGATCGGTCATGACATGAACGACGGTGGTGGTCGGGGAGGCCTTGGCGGCTTCGAGCGCGTCCCGCAATTGGGCCAGGGTTGCGGCCTTGATCACCCGCGCTCCCAGGGAGGCGGCATTGGCGGCCAGGTCGATCGGAAGCTCTGCGCCGTCGAGCTCTCCCGACTCGCTCCGGAAGCGGTAGGCGGTGCCAAACCCGTCCATGCCCAGTCGCCGGGAGAGTGCACCCACCGAGGCGAAGCCCCGGTTCTCCACCAGTACGATGATCAGCTTGACGCCCTCTTGAACCGCGGTGGCGATCTCGCTCGGCATCATCAGATAGGAGCCGTCCCCCACCATGACGAAGACCTCACGATCGGGAGCAGCCAGCTTCACCCCCATCCCCCCGGGGATCTCGTATCCCATGCATGAATAGCCGTATTCGACGTGGTAGCTCTTGGGATCGCGTGACCGCCAGAGCTTGTGCAGGTCGTTGGGCATGCTTCCGGCGGCACACACCACCACGTCGCGAGGCGCGGCCGCGGCATTGACCGCCCCCACCACTTCTCCCTGCGAGGGCAGCGGGTGGTTGTCCAGCGAGTAGTAGCGGTCAACCTCGGTGTCCCACCTCGAGTTGAGCTCGGCGGCCCGGCGGCGGTAGTCGTCCGGAACCCGGTAATCCGAAAGCAGCTCTTGGAGCGCTTCCAGGACGGCCCAGGCGTCACCCACCAGCGGAAGCCCGGAGAGCTTGTGGGCGTCGAAGGAGGCGACGTTGACGTTGATGAACCGGACGTCCGGGCGAGGAAAGACCGTCTGGGAGATGGTGGTGACGTCGGTCCATCTTGTTCCCAGCCCGATCACGAGATCGCTCTGGCTTGCCAGCTCGAAGGCACCGGGGGTTCCATTCACCCCGAGGGCGCCCACGTTGGCGGGGTGGTCGTAAGGGAGCGAGCCCTTGCCGGCATGGGTTTCGGCGATGGGTATGCCGGTGACATCCACCAGCCTCTGCAGGGCGGCCGATGCTTCCGAGTAAATGACCCCACCCCCGCAGACGATGAGGGGTCGCCGGGCCGAATGAATGAGTTGCGCGGCGCGCTGGAGAGTGTCGGGATCCGGCGCCTGACGGGGGATATGCCAGACCCGCTTGCGAAAGAACTCCGCCGGAAACTCGTGTGCCTCGGCCTGCACATCGGTAGGCAGCGCCAGGGTGACCGCCCCCGTCTCCGCCTGATCGGTCAGCACTCTCATTGCCTCCATCGCCGACCAGAGCAGTTGCTCGGGACGTTCGAGGCGATCCCAATACTTCGACACCGGACGGAGTGCGTCGTTTACCGAGACTGTGGCCGACCACGGTTGTTCGATCTGCTGCAGCACCGGGCGCGGCGACCGGCTGGCCGGCATGTCGGCCGGCAACAGCAGCACAGGGAGCCGGTTGATGGTGGCTCCGGCTGCACCGGTCACCAGATTGGTGGCCCCGGGCCCGATCGACGTGGTGCAGGCGAAGGCTCTGAGTCGATTGTGCATTCGCGCGAATCCGGCGGCGGCATGCACCATGGCCTGTTCGTTACGACCCAGGATGTAACGGAATTCGCTGCGATACTGGTGAAGCGCCTGGGCGACACCCCCGATGTTGCCATGCCCGAAGATGCCGAAACATCCGGCGAAAAAGGGGAGTTCCTGGCCGTCCCGTTCCACGTACTGGCTGGTGAGGAACCGCACCAGGGCCTGAGCAGTAGTCAGCCGGTGAGGGGTAGTTGTGTGGAGCATAGGGGACACGCCTTCCGGCGGCTGGCCTTTCCCGTCGACTGGCGGCTTTGACGGTATGTAATGCATCATATACTGTCCATGCTTGGTTAACCCGGGAGCGGTTCCGGTTGCTATAGAGGAGAACAGCGATGAAGAGTTTCGCCCGAGGAAGAGGGACCGCCTTGGTCCTTCTATTGGCTCTGGTGTTGGCAGCCTGCGGAGGCGACACCACCGAGACCACCGAGACCACCGCCGACAGCGGCGCCACCACGACGACCGCCGATAGCGGAGCCACGACTACGACCGCCGATAGTGGCGCCACCACGACCACAGCAGCCCCAGCCGAGTTGATCCCGGTGACATTTGCGCTCACCAATCAGCGGTCGATCCAGTACCACCCCTTTTACGTGGCCGACTACCTCGGCTACTGGGAGCAGGAGGGCCTGGACGTCGAGCTCGTGATCGTTTCCGGATCAGGCGCAGTGGTGCAGCAGATCGTTGCCGGCAACGTGCTGATCGGTAATCCGTCCGCCCCGGCCACCAGCCAGGGCTTCGCCCAGGGGAACTGCCTCCGGGAGTTCTACACCTACTCCCATGGGAACGTCTTCGGGCTGGCCACCCCCGCCGATAGCGGGATCGAATCGCTGGAAGACCTGGCCGGACAGACCGTTGGAATCTCCGAGCCGGGCGGTGGTGA
>DATHSX010000193.1:0-5740 GCA_035463935.1 Acidimicrobiia bacterium
CAACAAGGCGATCGCCTCGGCCGCCCTCCGCCCGAGGGACTCGAAGAACCTGGCCCCGGCTCCCAGACCCAAGAGGGCAATTGTCATCAGCAGCAAGTGGGCGAAGATGCCAAACCCGTCCACCACCACCATCCCGGCGAAGGGGCTGAGGTTGACGGCCGTGAGCTCTGCGGGCCCCAACCCTCCCAACCACCAGCGTTGCACTAGCGACGAGGCTCCGGCCGCCGCCAGCACGAGCGCCCCCAGCCAGGCCAGCGTCCGGGGCGGGGGCCTCCACTGCACGTCGATCAGCAGCACCAGGCCGGCGCCCAGCCCCAGGATCAGCTCCGGAAGGATCGCCAGCCAGTTGATGTCGGGGGGCGAGATCATTCTCCGGCCCCGCTCGATTGGATGGTCGCGAGGACCTGGTCGAGGCGGCCCGGGACCGGAACCGTGTAGTCCGTCGCCGCCTCGATCCGGTCGAGCACCGCCTCCGTGGAAGGTTCGATACGGTCGAGCAAGACCTTCGGGTACAGGCCCAACACCACCATCAGGATCATTAGCGGGGCCAGCAAAGCGACCTCGCGCAGCGACAGATCCGAAAGCCTCTGGTTCTCGGGCTTGTCGAGAACCCCGGTGAAGGTTCGTTCGTAGGCCCAGAGCAGGTAGATGGCCGCCAGGATCACCCCGCTGGCGGCGATGATGCTGGGGATCGGCAACGATGGGAAGCTCCCGATCAACACCATGAACTCGCCGACGAAGCCGTTCAGGCCCGGCAACCCGATCGAGGCGAAGGTAGTGAACAGGAAGAGACCGGCATAGACGGGCATCACCTTGGCGAGCCCGCCGAAATCGGCAATCTGTTTGGTATGACGGCGGTCGTAGAGCATTCCCACCAGGAGGAAGAGCGCTCCCGTGGTGAGACCGTGGTTGACGTTCTGGATCACACCGCCGGCTAACCCCCCCGACGTAAGGGCGAACATGCCGAGGACGATGAAGCCCAGGTGCGAGACCGAGGAGTAGGCGACCAGTTTCTTCAGGTCGGGTTGGACGATGGCCACGATCGCCCCATAGACAATGCCGATCACCGCCAGCACCGCCAGCACCTGCACAGAGTCGACCGCGGCTTGGGGGAAGAGACCCAGGTTGAAGCGGAGCAAGCCGTAGGTTCCCAGTTTCAGCAGCACCCCCGCCAGCAGCACCGAACCGGCCGTCGGGGCCTCCACATGGGCGTCGGGTAGCCAGGTGTGGAGCGGGAACATCGGCACTTTGATCGCAAAGGCAAGGGCGAAGGCGGCAAACAGCCAGCGCTCGGTCGTGGGGTGCAGGGTGAGGTCGAGCAACTCGAGGTACGAGAAGGAGGGGGTCCCGGTCTGGCGCTGGTGGAGGATGGCCAGGCCGATGATCGCGGCCAGCATCAAAGCCGAGCCGAAGGCGGTGTACAGGAAGAATTTGACGGCGGCATAGATGCGCCGTTCTCCGCCCCAGATCCCGATGATGAAGTACATCGGGATGAGGATCGCCTCGAAGAAGACGAAGAACAGAAACAGGTCGAGGGAGAGGAACACTCCGATCAGACCCGCCTCCAGCAACAGCGTGTAGGCCACGAACTCCTTCAACCGGTGGCTGATGGCGGTGGAAGCGGCCAGGGCGATGGGCACGAGCAGGGTGGTGAGCAGCACCAGCGGGAGGGAGATGCCGTCCACGCCGAGGTGCCAGTAGATCGCCCAGGGTTCGTACCAGGCGGTCCGCTCCACAAACTGAAAGCCGGGTTCGCCCGGTCGAAAGCTGGAAAAGAGGTAACCGGCGGCCGCCAGCGGAGCGATCGAGAGGGCGATGCCGACTGGGAGAACGATCTCGGTGCGCCGCCTGGGAAGGAGAGCAACCAGGACCGCCGAAGCGGCGGGGAGAAGGATGAGGGCGGTCAACACGGCGGTCCCCCCCGCCCACAGAGCGGCAGACGGAAGGCGCCGGCGGCGGCCGGCGCATCAGGTGCCGCGCCTTCCCCTGGGGCGCTTGCGACGGCGGACCCGGTGACGGCCATCAGGCCCCCCTCGCCAGCATCCAGACCACCAGTCCCACGACCCCCGCCCCGAACAGGAGTCCGTAGCTACGCACCAAACCGGTCTGGAGGCCCCGTCCCCAGGCGGCGGCAGACCTGACCACCCGCCCGGCACCATTGACCAGCCCGTCGATGATCCCGAGGTCGACCCGGAAGGCGGCCTCCCGCGCGATGCGGTGGCCCGGTTCCACGACGGCCTTGCCGAGCAGGTCATCGACGCCATAGCCCGAACGCCACCATCCCCACAGCCTCCCGAAGGATTGCTCGAACTTCTCCCACAGCTCAGCCGGGCGGTGGTATACGAGGAAGGCAGCAGCTGCGCCCGCCAGGCCCGCTCCCACCCCGAGCGCCGCCAGGAGCAAGAACATGCCCCATCCGGCGGGAGGGTGGGT
The DNA here is from genome assembly GCA_035463935.1 of Acidimicrobiia bacterium. Lineage (GTDB taxonomy): Bacteria > Actinomycetota > Acidimicrobiia > Spongiisociales > ZC4RG35 > DATEEG01. The sequence goes on from DATHSX010000193.1 coordinate 2,434, forward strand.
AAGGGCCACGCCCTCGAAGGAAGGCTCGAGGAAATGTTCCAGAGCGGTCCGCACCGGAGTATTGATCAGGCCGCCGACCACGGAAAGTCCCGCCAGGGCGATCAGCGGGGTCGTCATCGTCCGCGGCGATTCATGGGGATGGGTCCCTTCCGGCCAGCGCGGCTCACCGAGGAACACCAGGACAAACTGCCTGGTCATGTAGAAGGCGGTGAGCAGGGCGGTGACCAGACCCACCACCCACAAGAGCGCGAACCATCCTCCCCGCCCAAAGGCCACGCCCAGGATCTCGTCCTTCGACCAGAACCCGGCCAGGGGCGGGATTCCGGAAATGGCGACGGTCCCCACCGCCATCGTGACAAAAGTGACTGGCATCGCCTTGCGCAGGCCCCCCATGTTGCGCATGTCCTGTTCGTCGTGCATCCCATGGATCACCGAGCCGGCCCCGAGGAAGAGGAGAGCCTTGAAGAAGGCATGGGTCATCAAATGGAAGATGCCGGCGATGTGGCCGGCAGCCCCGACTGCCAGGAACATGTAGCCGAGCTGGCTGATGGTGGAGTAAGCCAGCACCCTCTTTATGTCGGTTTGGGCCAGCGCGATCGTGGCGGCCCACAGGGCAGTGGCGGCACCGACCGTGGCCACGACCGGCCCGGCGATGGGCGATAGCTCGAAGATTGCTGCGCTCCGGGCAATGACGTACACGCCGGCCGTGACCATGGTGGCGGCGTGGATCAGCGCCGACACGGGGGTAGGCCCTTCCATGGCGTCCGGCAGCCAGATGTACAAGGGGATTTGGGCGGACTTCCCCGCCGCGCCCACCAGGATGAGGAGGCTGATGGCGGTGGCCATGGCCGGTGACAGCACTTCCTCGGCCCGCGCGAAGATCCCGGAGAAGGCCAGGGTGTGGAAGGAGGCGAAGATCAGCATCAGGGCCACCATGAACCCGAAGTCGCCGATGCGGTTGACGATGAAGGCCTTCTTGCCCGCGGCTGCCGCCGAGGGACGGGTGTACCAGAACGAGATCAGCAGATAGGAACACAGGCCGACGAGTTCCCACCCGAGAAAGAGCATGGCGTAATTCCCGGCCAGCACCAGGGTCAGCATCGAAGCGGCGAAGAGGTTCAGGTAGACGAAGAAGCGCGAAAACCGAGGATCACCGTGCATGTAGCCGACGGCGTACAGATGGATCAGGGACCCCACCCCGGTGACCACCAGAGCCATCAGGGCCGCAAGCGGATCCCATCCGATCTGAAGCGTGGCCCCGACCGCCGGCATCCACTCGGCGATAGTCACCGTGGTGGCCTCGGCGCCTCCCTGCAGGAAGGGCAATGACGCGCCCAGGGCGACCGCGAAAGCACCGGCCGTAGCGAGGGTGGCGAGGTATCCGGCCCGGGGCTCACCGACCCTTCGACCGAAGAAGTGGAGGAATACCGCCCCGGCCAGCGGGAGGGCGATCACGAGCCAAAGGAGCCCGCTCATCGCCTCACCCGCGCATCTCCGCCAGCTCGTCCACCGAGGCCGACTGCCGCCGGCGGAAGATCGCGACGATGATCGCCAGTCCGACCACCACCTCGGCTGCCGCCACCACCAGAACGAAGAACACGGCTAGCTGGCCGTCGAGTTTGCCCAGGGCCCGCCCGGCGGCAATGAAGGTCAGGTTGACCGCATTGAGCATCAGCTCGATGCACATGAACATGACCAGGGCGTTGCGCCGGATGAGGATGCCGAGGGCTCCGATTCCGAACAGGATCGCGGCGAGGGTCATGTACCAGCCCGCCGTCACCGCCAGTTCCATCAGGTGACCTTGGACGGTGGGACGGCCGCCGGGCGGCGGAACGAGGCGAGGGCGATGGTGCCGGCCGCGGCAATGGTCAACAGCAGGGCGGTCGCCTCGAAGGCCAGCACCCAGTTGGTGAAGAGCGGTTCGGCGATCGCCTCGATGGTGCCGTTGGTGGCCTGAGGATCCGCCGGAACGGATACCACTGGAATCCACGAGAAGCGGCCGCGAGCCACCAGAGCGGCCGTCACTCCCACCGCCACCAGTCCCAAGGCGAGGGCAAGACGGCGCTGGTGGGGGATCGACTCACTCGTGTCCTCTTGCTTGTCCACTCCCACCAGCATGATCACGAACAGGAACAGGGTCATGACCGCTCCGGCGTACACGATGATCTGCACCGCGTCCACGAAGTGGGCCAGCTGGAGCACATACAGCACGCCCATGGCGAACAGGGTTGCCAAGAGACCCATTGCGGCATACACCGGGTTGCGGGCCCTGATCACGGTCAGCGCCCCCAGCACCGAGGCCACCGCCATGAGCGCGAAGACAACCAGCTCAACCATAGGGAGTCGCCGGTCGCCAGCCGCCAGCCGCCAATCGCCCATCCGTGACCCTGGAGAAGGGCGGCGGGCAGCTCATCGATCGATCTCCTCCTGGGTCGGCTCGGGGGCCCAGTCAGCGGACCCCGGGGTCCCCTGCCACGACTGCACTCCCTGGTAGGCGGTCACCCCGCTGGGGGCAGTAGCACGCAGCCAGCCGTCGGCGGTCTCGAGCTCGGAGTGACGGGCGAGGGGATCGTCAGGAAACATGTGGGGAACCGACCCGTCGGGGTGCATCAGCAGCTCGGTCTTGGTGTAGACCGCGTCCTCGCGCCGGGAGGTGGACATCTCGAAGAGATGGGTCATCGTGATCGCCTCGGTCGGGCAGGCCTCCACGCAGAGCCCGCAAAAGATGCAGCGGAGCATGTTGATCTCGTAGACGAAGCCGTAGCGTTCGCCGGGGCTGACCGGGGCTTCCGGGGGGTTGTCCATCCCCCGCACGTAGATGCAGCGAGCCGGACAGGCCCCGGCGCACAGCTCACAACCGATGCACTTCTCCATCCCGTCCGGGTAGCGGTTGAGGACGTGACGGCCATGGAACCGCTGCGGCTTGGCACGGTACTCATGCGGATACTGGGTCGTGACGAGACCATCACCCATCACGGTCTCGGCCATCACCTTGCCGGTGACCCGCAAACCCCTGAGGAACTCGGCGATCACGCCCATCGCTCTACCTCCGTCACCGGACGCTCCAGGGCAGGCCGAACTGACGAATCCCGATGGCCACGGTGGAAAGGACCAGCCACACGAGCGCCCCGGGAATCAGCCGTTTCCAGCCGAGTTGCATGAGCTGGTCATAGCGCATACGGGGCAAGGTGGCCCGCAGCCAGATCAACACGAAGAAGAGGGCGTAGGTCTTGATGAGGAGCCAGACCGTGGGCAGCACGCCGGAGATGAATGCAGGCAACCTTCCGTCCCACGTGGGCCCGTTCCA
>DATHSX010000194.1:0-7002 GCA_035463935.1 Acidimicrobiia bacterium
CCCTCGACCGTCTCGCGGAACTGCCACATCACTTCCGGCTTCTCGGGGTTGCCGAAGTTGAGGTTGTCGACCACCGCCAGTGGCTCGGCGCCGACGACGGCCACGTTCAGCGCGGCCTCATAGACCAGGCGGGCCGCTCCCCGGCGGGGATCGAGGTAGCAGAGACGGCCGTTGCCGTCGGTGGTCAAGGCCAGGCCCCGATCGGTGCCTTTCACCCGCAGCAGGGTGGCGTCATGTCCCGGCCCCACCACCGTGTTGAGAAACAACATGTGGTCGTACTGTTCGTATGCCCATGACTTCGCCCCGAGCTCGGGCTCAGACAGCATCTGGAGGAGGGAGGTCGCGATGGCGGGCTGGGCGACGAACTTCACGGTATTGGCCCACAGGTCCTCCATCCAGCCCGGCTCTCCCATCGGCCGGTCGTAGCGTGGAGCGTCCTCGGTCAGCGACCGGGCGGGCACCTCCGCCACCAGTTCGCTTCCCTGGAAGACCCGAACCTGGCCACCGGCGATGACCGTCCCGACTACCGAGGCGGAGATCTCCCACTTCGCGGCCACCTCCAGGACTTGGTCAACGTTGGTGGGATGGACAAAGGCCATCATCCGTTCCTGCGACTCGGACATCAGCAGCTCGGCGGCCGTCATCCCCGGTTCGCGCACGTGCACGCGGTCGAGGTCGAGTTCTATGCCCACCTGGGCGCGAGCGGCCGGCTCCGATGCCGCACAGGAAAGGCCCGCGGCCCCCAGATCCTGCACCCCCACCACCAGCTTGCGCTCGTACATCTCGAGGCAGGCCTCGATCAACTTCTTCTCCTCGAAGGGATCGCCCACCTGCACCGCTGGCCGCATGTGGGCCGCCTCGGCAGCAAAGGAGGCCGAGGCCAGCACCGACGCCCCGCCGATGCCGTCCCGCCCGGTGCCGGCCCCGAGCAAGACGGCCCTGGTGCCCACCGGGCCGGCGTTGGCGAGGACCAGCTGATCGTGACGCAACAGGCCGAGGCACATCACGTTGACCAGAGGGTTGGAGGAGTAGTGCTCGGCGAATCCGATTTCGCCTCCCACCGTCGGCACGCCGACCGCGTTGCCGTAGCCGGCGATCCCGGCCACCACGCCCTTGAACAGGTAGCGGTTGCGGGGCTGGTCGAGGGGGCCGAACCGAAGCGAGTCCCACAGCGCGATCGGCCGGGCGCCCATCGTGAAGACATCCCGGAGGATCCCCCCGACCCCGGTCGCCGCACCCTGAAAGGGTTCGATGAAAGAGGGGTGGTTGTGGCTCTCGATCCGCAGAGCGGCCAGCCACCCGTCGCCTATATCGACCACACCGGCGTTCTCGCCCGGGCCGACCACTACCCACGGTGCCGCCGTGGGGAACCGGCGGAGATGGAGGCGGGAGGACTTGTAGGAGCAGTGCTCCGACCACATCACCGAGTACATGGCGAGCTCGGCCGGACGGGGTTGGCGGCCGAGGGTGGTGACGATCTCCCGGTATTCGGCGTCCGTCAGGCCCAGCAGCCGGTGCACCGGCGCCGGGTCGGACTCGGTCTCCTCCTCGACGTTCACAGGGCGAGCACCCCCGACGCCGCGTTCACGAAGCTGGCGAGCAGGGCGAGGCCGTCGTCGGAGCCAAGCAACAACTCGCTGGCCCGCTCGGGATGGGGCATGATCCCCACCACGTTCCCGGCCTCGTTGGCCACCGCCGCCGCTCCCCCCTGGGCCCCATTGGGATTGTCCAGGTAACGGACCACTACTCGGGCGGTGAGGCTGGGGTCCACGTAGTTGCCTTCATAGGAGTTGAGCGGCAGCCGCAGGACCTGACCGGGATGAAGACCCTGGGTAAGCACCGAGTGCGGAGAGGAGACCTCGAGCTCGACGAACCGGCAGATGAACGACAGACCGCTGTTGGCGATGAAGGCGCCGGGCAACAGGCCAGCCTCGCAGAGCACCTGAAACCCGTTGCAGATCCCCAGCACGGGCATGCCGGCCGTGGCCCGTTCCGTCACCGCCTCCATCACCGGGGAGAACCGGGCGATCGCCCCCGTGCGGAGATAATCACCGTGGGCGAACCCGCCGGGGAGCACGACGCCGTCGAAGCCGTCGAGCGTGGTGGTGCGATGCCACACCAGTTCGGGTTCTGCTCCCATGAGGCCGAGGGCGTGGACCGTGTCCAGCTCACAGTTGGTCCCGGGGAACACCACGACCGCGATCCTGGTCACTGCTCGACCACTTCGACCGTGAAATCCTCGATCACCGGGTTGGCGAGCAGACGCCGGCACATCTCCTCGACCCGGGCCTGCACTGCCACCGGGTCATCGCCGTCGACCTCGAGCAGCACCGCGCGGTTGAACCGCGCGGCCCTGACTTCCGGGAAGCCCAGCTCGTGCAAGGCCCGAACCACGGTTACCCCCTGCGGGTCGGCGATCTCGGCCCTGCGGAGGATGTCGACCTTTACCTTCATGCTCGAGCCAGGTAATCGGCGAAGGACCGACCGGTGATTCGCTCGTACGCCTCGATGTACCGCGCCCGGGTCCCGGCGATGATTTCGGCGGGGAGGGCGGGAGCGGGGGGACGATGGTCCCAGCCGCGGCGATCCAGCCAGTCTCTGACATATTGCTTGTCGAAAGAAGGCATCTCGCGGCCCGGTCGCCAGGCGTCGGCAGGCCAGTATCGAGAGGAGTCAGGGGTCAGGACCTCGTCGATGAGCAGGAGCTCGCCATCGGCGAAGCCGAACTCGAACTTGGTGTCGGCCAGGATCACGCCGTGCCCGGCGGTATGTTCTGCGGCCCGTAGGTAGATGTCGATCGAACGCTTGGCCAACTCCTGGTAGAGGTCATCGCCGACCATTCGGCGGGCTCCTGACTCGTCCAGGTTCTCGTCGTGGCCGGTAGCGGCTTTGGTTGCGGGGGTGAAAATGGGAGTTCCCAGGCGATCGCCCATCACCAGGCCCGGGGGCAGGTGCTCGGTGGTGGGGCCGCCGCCCCGCTGATACTCCCGCCACGACGAGCCATAGAGATATCCCCTGACCACGCACTCCATTGGGATCACCTCGGCCTTGCGGACCACCATCGAGCGCCCCTCCAGCCAGTCGCGTTCCTCGGGGAGGACCTTCGGCAGTTCGCTCAGGTCGGTGGTGAGGAGGTGATTGGGGACTCCCAGCAGGTCGAAGAAGAAGAGCGAAAGCCCCGTCAGGACCCGGCCCTTGTCGGGGATGGCATCGTCGAGAACCACGTCATACGCGCTGATCCGATCGGAGGCCACCAGCAGGAGACGCTCGGAGTCGAGCGAGTAGATGTCGCGTACTTTTCCGGCCCCGAGCTTGTTGAGCGACTGCACTCCCACCGGGCGATAGTACCGGTGGCAGTACTGTCTTCCTCCCATGCGGGTAGCCCTGACCATGCATTGCGATCAGACCACGGGTCGTCTCGACGACGCCCTGAGGGCGGCCGGGGCCAAGTCCTGGCGCTTTCACCTGGAGAGGGGAGACCGCCTGCCCGAGCCGGATTCATTCGATCGAGTGGTGGTGCTCGGCGGAGCCATGGGCGCCTACGACGGCGCTCGGTTTCCTTGGCTCGACCTCGAGAAGAAGTGGCTGCGGGAATTGGTTGCCGGCCGCGTCCCGATCCTGGGAATCTGTCTGGGGAGCCAGCTCCTGGCGGACGCCCTGGGGGGGGAGGCCTTCCGGGCCGATCTTCCCGAAGCGGCCGTCATCGCGCTCGAGTTGACCGAGGCGGGCCAGGCTGATCCGGTGGTCTCGCACGCCGGCCCCCTGGTCTACTCGCTCCACCAGGACACCTTCTCCCTTCCTCCCGGGGCGACGCTGTTGGCCCGGACCGAACTCTTCCCCCACGCCTTCCGCTGCGGGTCGGCGCTCGCCCTCCAGTTTCATCCCGACGCCGACCTCGATCAGGCATTGAGGTGGGGCCGGGAGGACTGGGGGGTGCTCGGGGCCGCGGGGGTGAGCTACGACCATTACGCCGCGCAACTGGCGGCGGCCGATGCCTTGCTCGACGCCGGCTCGCGCGCCCTGTTCGCGAGTTGGTTGGAGGAGGAGTGATCGACGGCCGGCGGGTGTCCGATCTGCTCAGCGCGGATCAATACGCCTCCGGCCTGGGCATCGAGTTGGTCGAGGTGACCGAGGGATCGATCGTCCTCGCCATGGATGCGACGGCGGCGATGACCAACTTCCATGGCGGGATGCATGGGGGCGCCCTGTTCTCGCTGGCCGACTGTGCGTTCTCGCTGTATTCCAACTCTTACGGGGCTCCGGCTGTTGCGATCGATACCCACATGGTCTTCAGCGCGGCCATCCGGCCGGGCGAGAGGCTGCGGGCCGTGGCCGAAGAGGTCCACCGCGGTCGAACCCTGGCGACCTATCGGGTTCTGGTTCACCGCGGGGACGGGCGCGTGGCCGGTCACTTCACCGGGACGGTCTACATTTCGGCGTGACCCGCCGCTCCCGCGCGGTGAACCGCCCCAATGCGCTCCTTCGGTACCATCCGGCTCTCACCGGGAGGCTTCTTGGTCGGCTACGTCCAGCGACACCCCATCCGCGTCGGCATCATGCTCGTCGGCGGCATCATCGTGGGGACGTCGCTGTTCCTGGCCTCCCGCTTTTGGCTGACCTTCGAGGCGGTTGCCACCGAGGACTTCGACCCGGCAGCAGCCGCGCAGGCGCTCCGCGAGCGGACGCCCGATGAGATCGAAGCCCTGACCGAGGCCCAGCGACGCCAGCTCGACGCGGCCGCCGCCGCCGGCCTCGCCACCTACGAGATGGAAGAGGAGATCCGCCAGAGGATCGCCGAGCTCGAAACGCGGGTTTACGCCAACCCGGCCGCCGTCAGTCCCACTCTCCCCGACGAGATGTTCGAGGCGTACCTGGGCGTGGGAAGCGATGCGTCGGGAGTGCTGGCCGATGCCATCTTGCTGGCCCTCGCTCCGACCGACGGCGCCGCCCCGATACTGGTCTCGATACCCCGCGACCTCTATGTTCGCAACCCCTGCACCGGCGGGTGGGCCCGGATCAATTCCGGCCTGGGAGGATGTAAGGGATTTGCCAGCGGCACCGAGCTGATCGCCTTGATGGTCGAGGGCTACACCGGGATCCAAGTCGACCACGTCGCCCGGGTCACCTTCGACGGCTTCGCCGCCGTGGTGAGCTCGCTGGGCGGGGTGACCATCTGTACCGATTACCCGTCGCGGGACCCTCGCTCCGGCCTCGACCTTCCCGGAGGCTGCGTCAACGCCGATGGGTACACCACCCTCGCCTGGGTAAGGAGCCGCCACACCGAACAACTCATCGACGGGACCTGGAAGGTGGTGGCGGGCTCGGACTTCAATCGTCAGTCCCGCCAGCAGGACGTTTTGTTCCAGCTCGCTGGGAAACTCGCCTCCTTCGGTTCGCTGGCATCACTGGACTCGACCCTCGCGGCGGTCGCCGCCTCTATGAAGGTGGATTCGGGTTGGTCGGCGGGAGACGTTCTGGCCACCGCCTGGCGGTATCGGGGGATCACCCGCGAAGGGGTCAACCGGATCTCGGTGTCGGTGTCGGATCTGCGGACCTCGGGCGGTGCCCAAGTGCTGGCGCCGACCCGCAGCTTCAACGAGCTCCTGGCCAACGTCTATCCACCGGCCGCCCGCTCCTGATCGGGGCCGATGCGCCAATGAACCGCCTCGGGATCGACCTGGGGGGCACGAAGATAGAAGGTGTGGCCCTCGCTCCCGACGGCAGCGAGCTGGGCCGGGTCCGCCGCCAGACTCCTTCGGGTGATTATGAGGCGATCATTGGCGAGCTATGTGGGCTGGTCGCAGAGATCGAGCTGCTCGGTCGCCCCACCTACCCGGCGATCGGACTGGGGACTCCCGGCGCCATCGACCCAGTCCGCCGCGTCGTGAAGAACTCCAACTCCCCCACCCTGAATGGCCGCCGGCTCGACGCGGACCTGGCGTCGGCGCTGGGCCGGCCGGTCACGATCAGGAACGACGCCGATTGCTTCACCCTCTCCGAGGCTCGAGATGGCGCCGGCGCCGGGGCGGCAAGCGTGTTCGGGGTCATCATCGGCACGGGGGTGGGAGGGGGAGTGGTGATCGACGGCAAGATCATCAGCGGTCCCAACGCCATCACGGGTGAATGGGGGCACAATCCCCTTCCCTGGCCCCGTCGGGACGAGCTGCCCGGTCCGTCCTGTTATTGCGGGAAACGGGGATGCATCGAGACCTTCCTCTCCGGCCCCGGCTTCGCGGCCCTGGATCACGGTAAGCGCGGGCGCCGGTCGGCCCCGGAGATTGTGGAGGCGGCTCGAGGCGGCGAACCGACGGCTCGGACCCATCTGGAGGACTACGTCGATCGCCTGGCCCGGGCCCTCAGCTCCGTCATCAACATCCTCGACCCCGAGGTAGTGGTGCTGGGCGGAGGCATGAGCAACGTCGACGAGCTCTACGATCTCGTTCCCCGGCGCTGGGAAGACTTCGTGTTCGGCGGCTCGGTCCGAACGAGACTGGCCCGCAATGTCCACGGCGATTCGAGCGGAGTCCGCGGCGCGGCCTGGTTGGTGGGCGACTCAATTAGAGGCGTGGCGGACAGCAGCTAGGGGGATACCGGTTCGCGCACAGCGGACGGCAGCGGCGCTACGTGTTCAGCACCACCACCGGGCACGGGCAGGCAGCCAGCACCCGCTCCACCCGGGGCCCGAGGAACAGGCGTTGGGAGGCGGTCCGGATCGAGGTGCCGAGCACCACCAGGTCGGCCCGTACCCGCCGGGCGGTTTCGAGGATGGCTTCTTCGGGGGCGGGGCCCATCCGCACCTCGGTCTCGGTGGCGATCCCGAAGGATTCGCCCAGCGCCCTGACATCGCCGGTGATCTGATGGCCGATCTCGAGCCGGGTCGCGGGGTCGTCGGCGCCCGCGGCGTACTCGAGGACCCCAATTTCCCGGGGCACCACGTGGACCACGGTGACAATTGAGTCAGGTTCGGCGATGGAGAAGGCCAGTTCCGCCGCCATTCGGCTG
>DATHSX010000195.1:0-8179 GCA_035463935.1 Acidimicrobiia bacterium
GCGTCGCCCAGCATCACCGGGATGATCGGGTGCCCGCCGCCCGCCAGCTTGAACCCCGCCGCGCCCATCTGAGTGCGAAACTGCTCCGTGTTCTCGCGGAGGCGTCTGCGCAGGTCGCCCGATCCCTCCAGCAGATCCAGAACGGTCAGGGAGGCGGCAGCGATCATCGGCGCCAGGCTGTTCGAGAAGAGATAGGGCCGGGACCGCTGCCGGAGCCAAGCCACGACATCTGTTGATGCCGCCGTGTAACCGCCGCTCGCCCCGCCCAGTGCCTTGCCCAGGGTTCCGGTCAGGATGTCGATCCTTCCTTCCGTGCCGGTGGCCTCGGGAGTGCCCCGCCCGTTGGGGCCCACGAATCCCACCGCGTGAGAGTCGTCGACCATCACCATCGCCCGGTGTTTTTCCGCCAACTCGCATATCGAGGCGAGGTCGGCCATTACGCCGTCCATCGAAAAGACCCCATCGGTGGCGATGAGTCGATACCGGGCGCCCGCAGCTTCCCGGAGGGCGGCCTCCAGTTCCGTCATGTTGTTATTGGCGTACCGGAAGCGAAGTGCCTTGCTGAGGCGGATGCCGTCGATGATTGAGGCGTGGTTCAAGGCGTCAGAGATGACCGCGTCGTTCTCGTCGAGCAGCGTCTCGAACAGGCCGCCGTTGGCGTCGAAACAGGATGAGTACAAGATGGCGTCTTCCGTTCCGAGAAAGCGGGAGAGCCTTCCCTCCAGTTCGGTGTGGACATCCTGGGTTCCGCAGATGAACCGGACCGAGGCCATCCCGTAGCCCTGCCGTCCGATGGCGGCGGCCGCGGCCTGCTCGATGGCGGGATGATCGGCCAGGCCCAGATAGTTGTTGGCGCAGAGGTTGACGACACGGCGCCCGTCGGCCAACTCGATGTGAGCGCCTTGCGGCGAAGTGATCACCCGCTCGGTCTTGAACAGACCCTGGGTCCGCATTGCAGCGAGGCGATCGGTTAGATCGGCGTTGAGCCCGGTATCCATCCGCCCATTCTTGCGGACGGAAGCGTCCGCGATCGCGGGCCCCGTCACCCTCAGATCTGACCGGTGTCGGTGATCTGGGAGATCTCCGCCAGATACGCCGGGTCGTCGTATCGGGAGAGGGCGAAGGCGGGGGCATAGTCCGGCAATGGGTCGCCGGTCACGTGGAGGGCGGCCAGCTCGCCGGCCGCGGCCGCCGCCATTACCCCGAATCCTGAGAAGGCACCGACCACGAAGGCCCCGGCCAGTGGCAACGGTCCCACTAGGGGGCGATTCTCCCGGGTCTTCGTGTAGTACCCGCCGTCGACCATGGGCTGGGGCAGGTGATCGAGGTAACGAGCCAGGCCGGGGGCCATGGTCTGCAAACCCCGTATCACCACCTCGGGATAGAGCGGGTCCTCCGGCAGTGGCCATGTCGGCTCCTGAATGGTGCGGTGATACTCCCAAAGCCCGACGAGCCACTGGGAACCGGCCCCGCCTTCCGGCCGAGCATGACATGAGGCCGGCATCTCGCCCACGAGCTCGGCGCGCCCGTCCTCTTCCAGCAGCCGTCGTTCCTCGGCGCTCCATGGAATCCGCTGGGGGTCGCACCAGATGAACATGGGCGCGTCCCGCGGGATCACACCCAGATGATCACGGAACGCCACCTTGATGTGGACCTCGGAATAGACAGGAAGTTCGACGCCGATCATCGCCGACACCCGCGCCACCATCGGACCGGCGGCGTTGATGAAGACGGGGGCCGCGATCTCCTCTCCGCTGTCGAGGGTGACCCCGCTCACCGCCTCCCGGGAGGTGCCGACCGAGACGACCGCGTCCGGAATCAACTGCAACCCCCGGGCGAAGGCCCGTTCCAGCATCCACGCACCGAGTTGCTGAGCTGAGAACCATCCGGCCCGGCGGACATGGAGGGCACCCTGGGCCGCGGGCGTGACGAAGGGGAAATGACGCCGCAGAAGATCTCCTCCGATGAACAGGTCGGCGCCGTCGGCAGGAGCGTCCGGACCATTCGGTTGGTACCCACCATCCCGTTGGATCCGTAGTTCGCCGCCTCCTAACTTGCTGGTGGCTGCCCCTTCTTCCCGCAGCCTTGTCAAACGGGCTTCGTCGGCCGTCACATAGAGATAGCCGCGTCTGCCCAGGTTGAAGGCGTCGCCGCTCTCGGCTGCCAGGCCTTGCAGCAGGTCGATCGACCGGTTCATCAAGCCCACCATCGCCGCGTTGGGCCACCAGTTGCGATAACACTCCGTCGATTTGTCTGATGTCAGGGTGAGCGGCGGCCGCGGGTCGACCAGAATCACGCGCCCCGCCCCTCGCTTGACCAGGTGATACGCCGTGGCCACTCCGGCGATTCCGGCGCCACAAACCACCACGTCTGCGGTCTTCACGTCCCCCGGCTCGCAGGCAGGTGCAGGGCCCGCCGGAGGGAGACGGTCCTGCTGGAAAGGGGCCAGCCTCCTCCTGATACCGCCTGGAGAAAGGTGATCTCGGTCGCTCCTTCCAGCCTTGCCTCCCGATCCTCCAGCCGGGTCTGGCTGCCGTTAAGGAAACACAGCACGTGCTGGCGAAGGGCCCCCTGTTCGTCGAACAGGTGGACCCGGAGGGTGGGGTGCCGGCGCAGCAGGGCCTCGATAGCCTCTCCGACCGAGGAGGCCTCCAGGTCGACCCGGCGGATCGGTCCCACCGCCGGCTCGAGCAGGCGGGGGAGGGTGATGCTCACCCTGCTTCCGTTGTCACGAGCCATCAGATGGCGGCGACGGTGAGAATTCGGGGAAAGGAGAAGGGGAGCACGCTCCAGGTGTCACCCACGTCGTCACTCACATACACTCTCCCACCGGTGGTGCCCATGGCTATGCCACCGTGCTGGTCGGTGGTCAAGGCGTTGCGGAGGACACCCGTGAATTGTTCGGCCCGGGGCCATCCGGTCCCCGCCACCGACCAGGTGTTGCCATCATCGATCGAGCGGTACGCAGCGAACCGGCCGGCTACGGGAACCCGGTTCTCATCAGCCGTTAGGGGCACCACAAACAGGGACCGGCTGAAATGGTCCCGGGCGATAGGGAATCCGAATCCGGCGGGAAGTCCGGTCTCGATGCGCTCCCAGTGGTCGCCCCCGTCGTTCGTCCGGTAGACGCCGGTGTGATCCTGCCGCCAGATGCGATCGGGTTCGAGCGGATCGGCCACCAAGCCGTGCACACACCAGCCGTTCGCTCCGGTTCCATCTTCCGCCGGCGAAACGGTCGGAGTCACTCCTTCGTCACATCGCGAGAAGGTGGCGCCGCCGTCGTCAGACCGAAACACTCCGACCGCGGAGATGCCCACCCAGAGGCGGTCGTCGGCGGAGAGGACGTGATGGGCACACAGCCCGCCGAACCCTGGAAACCACTGTGGTCGGGAGGCATGATCATTCAACGCCGGGACGGGCTCCCAGGTCAGGCCCTGGTCTTCGGAGACGAACAGGCCGGCTTCGTCCACGCCGGCATACACCCGCGCCCCGGCAGTGTGAAAGGTCCATACCTGGGTCAGCTTTCGGCCGGAGTCGGGCCCGTATGCTGGACCCGCTTCGACCTGGGTCCACTCGGCCAGGTCGCTGCTGCGGTGGACCGAGGCGCCGAACCAGTTGGAGCCCAGCCCGGCGAGGTAAGTGCCATCAGGCGCCGTTCCGAAGGCTCCGACCCTCCAGCCGGGGAAGAGTGGTCCGGTGACCGACCACTCGTCATTCCTCGTGAGCACGTAGGCGCCCTTTTCGGTGCCAATGGTGAGCCGCTGCATCCTCCCATCATGCCGCGCTCGGGGGGTCTGTGTCGGAGCGGACCCGCGCCCAAGTGGTCGGTCGGGACTCCGCAGTTACCACCACCCCCTTGAACCGGGGGCTATGCGACCGGGGGCTATCCGACCGGGGGCTATTCGTAGGCGATCGCGCCCAGGATGTCTCGTTTCGAGGCCCGCCAGGCGGGGACCAGGGCGGCGATCACCCCCGCGCCTCCGGCCGCCACCACGGCCACGACCACCTGACCCCAGGGGATAGACAGGCGCAGGACTTCGTCCTCCAAAGCGGCGACGACCGCCCAGGCGAAGAACAGACCGAGGGCCATGCCGAGCGCGGCGCCCAGCAGGGCGATCAGCACGGACTCCCAGCTGATGGAGTGCCGGAGCTGCCGCCGGCTCATACCCACCGCCCGGAGGAGACCGATTTCCCGGGTACGTTCCAGCACCGACAGGGAGAGCGTGTTCGTGATTCCGAACACCGCGATGACCACGGCGACTCCCAGCAGGCCGAATACCAGCCGGACGAGTTGATCGATCTGCGACGACGCCTGCTCCCTGAACTCCGATTGATCGAGAACCTGCGCCCCCACAAAGGTGTCGGCCACAGCCTCAACGGCCGTCTTGCCGGCGTCCAGCGTCACGCCCTCCGTGAGATCGATGAAGATCTGGTCGTCGAACTGCTCGGTGAAATTGGTGGTGAAGGTCGGTAGATCGACCATGAGCCCCGCCCCCAGCCCGCGAGCGTCGTAGACCGCGGCCACGGTGAAGCTTTGATCTCCGGTGCGGGCGAAGCGGACGGTCACCTCGTCGCCCACGCCCAGGGCGAGGGAATCGGCCAAACGCTGCCGGATTCCGATCGTGCCTGGTCCGATGTCGGCCAGCGCTCCTTGCTTGACCGTGAAATCTACGAGAACCTCGAGGGCGGCGGGCTCCCCACCGATCAGAAAGCGAGTGTCGTCTCCCACTTCGACCTGGCCCCCTCGCACCGCCGTGGCGAGGGCGACCTCGGGGAGTTCGGCGATTTGAGTCGCTAGCTGAGGTGAGAGCCGGCTGCCACCAAAGCCGGCCGGGGCGACTACCAGATCCGCCAGGAACCTCTCCTCGAGGAGCCGTCCGGCGGTGGTCTTGAGCGAGTCCGCCAGCACCACGGTGAGGCCAACCAGGGCCAGGCCCACCATCAGCGCCGACGCGGTGGCGGCGGTGCGACGGGGACTGCGACCGGCGTTGTCCACTGCCAGCCTGCCGGGAATCCCGCTGGCCCGGACCGGGGCCCCGACCAGCGCCGTGACCGGGCGGGCCACCACCGCCGCCAGCACCGCTACGCCGATGAAGATCAGCCCGGCTCCGGCTCCCACCAGGGCGATGTCGGGAATGCGGGGATCCGGGCGATCCAGGAGTAGGCCGGCCGCCAGGACCGCCAGCCCGGCCGCCAACAGCGCCAGCCCCAGAACGGCTCTCCGGCGAAGCGAGACGCCCGACTCGGGAGCCTGCACCTGGCGCAGGGCGGCTACCGGGGGGACGCGCGACGCGGCTCGGGCGGGCAGGAGGGCCGAAACGATCGTTATGACGAGGCCGGTTCCCACTCCGACCAGCACCGTCCTCCCCGCCAGTTGCAGGGGAGCCGAGGGAAGCGCCCCGCCGAAAGACAGCAGACGGCGGATCAGTTGGGCCAGCAGGACGCCAAAGCCGAGGCCTGCCAGCGACGCGATCACCGCCACCATGGCGGCTTCTCCCAGGACCATCCCGATCACTTGGCGCCGGGAGGCTCCCACGGCCCGCAGCATCGCCAGTTCCTGGGTGCGCTGGGCGACGATGATCCGGAACGTGTTCTGTATCAGGAAGGCGGCCACGAAGACCGTGACTCCGGCGAACACCAGCAGGAAGGTGTTGAGAAAGCCCAGGGCGTCTTTGAAAGTGGACAGCTGTTCCTCGGCCGCACTTTGGGCCGAGACGGCCTCGACCCCATTCGGTAGCACGGTCTCGATCCGTCCGATCATCTCGTCGAGGGAGACCCGGTCATCGGCTTGGACCTCGATGGTGAGTACCTGGTCCGGGAGGTCGAGAATCTCCTGGGCGGTGGCGAGGGGCACGTAGGCGGTCACGGCGCCTCCGAAGCTGTCGAAGCCCGCCAGACCCGCGGTCCCGGTGACCGTGAACGTCTCGGGATCACCGACTCCGATGATCTGGATCTGCTGACCGGCGCTGACCTGGTAACGCTCGGCGGTGGAGGGGTCCAGGGCCACTTCACCCGCGGCGTCGGGCTGCTCGCCGGTTCTCATACCGAACGAGGACACCAGTCCGGGTCAGCTCACCACGAAGGACGGGGCTTGTCCGCTCTGTACCGGCTCGCCGTCGATTGCCAGTTGGGCAAAACCGAACAGGCTGCCCTGGGCGGCCTCCACTCCATCGATCGCAGCCACCGTCGCAACCAGGGAGGCATCCAGCGGGCGGCCTTGCGTGAAGGAGAGGTCGTCGTCGATGACGGGCCGAACCTGCACATCGAACCCGGCCAGGGAAGCCCCGAACAAATCGTCGAACGCCTGGTCGAGGCTGTCGGTGAACATGAAACTCGCAGCGACCAGGCCCACTCCGAGGGCAATGGCGAGGGCAGTGAGCGCAAAGCGCAGGCGATGGCCGATGAGGCCCTTCCAGGTCGTGTTCCACACTTCAGGAGTCCAGGTTCTTGACCCGGTCCAGGACTCGATCGGTCGTCGGATCGGCCAACTCGTCGACCACCCGCCCGTCCGCCAGGAAGACCACCCGATCGGAGTAGGAGGCGGCGTTGGCGTCGTGGGTCACCATGACGATGGTCTGGCCGAACTCATCAACTGCCCGTCGGAGAAACTCGAGAAGCTGCTGGCCGGAACGGGAGTCCAGGTTGCCGGAAGGCTCGTCGGCAAAGACCAGATCGGGGCGGGTGATCAAGGCCCGGGCCGCCGCCACCCGCTGCTGCTGGCCACCCGACAGCTGGCTTGGTCGGTGGGTGAGACGATCGCTCAAGTGAAGCGTCTCGACCACCGCGGCGAACCAAGCCTCGTCCGGCTTGCGTCCGGCGATGGCCAGGGGAAGCGATATGTTCTCCGCGGCGGTCAGGGTCGGGATCAGGTTGTAAGCCTGAAAGATGAACCCCACCCGGTCCCGGCGGATACGGGTTAGCCCGGCATCGTCCAGGGTGGATAGGTCGGTGTCGCCGATCAGCGCCTGGCCACTGGTGAGGGTGTCGAGTCCGGCCATACAGTGGAGGAGGGTCGACTTGCCCGAGCCGGATGCGCCCATGATGGCGGTGAATTCACCCCGGGGAAGCGCCAGGTTGATCCCATCGAGGGCCCGGACGGCCGTCGATCCCTCCCCGAAGACCTTGACGGCGGCGATGGCCCGGGCCGCGTTCGCCACTTGAGTTGGAGCGGGAGCAGCCATGAACTGCTGAGGGTAGGCGGCCCGTGCCTCAACCTGGATAGGCATCCTCGGGTCAACGGGTAGCCTGTGGGAGGCTTTACCTGAGGAGGTGTTGATGCAAATTCCGTCCGCCTCCGTGCTGATCGTCTGACTGACTTCACGCGGTGGCTCGCTTCTAGGGAGATCCGATGCTGCGCGTGCGTCCAATCGAGGAAGACGATTCCTCGATCACATTTGGCTGCTTTGAAGGTGACCGTCAGGTGGGAAAGGTCGGGTTCATCACCGAGCCGACTACCCCGGATTCGGCCTGGTTGGGTGACCTCCCCCCCGTGGAGACTTTTCTTTTCGGCCTGGAACTGCCCTGGGAGGGAGAGTGGTTTGAGCTCGGCAAGGAACTCGTCGGCGGGGCAATAAGGCAGCTGGGTGCCAACGCTCCGGCCGTGATCCAGGCCAACACCAACCTGGAGACTCACCAGGCCCCCTGGAGCCGCCTCCATCTATTCGAGGTTCTCGACTTCGACCTGTTCCAGGAGAAGCACGGCTACCTCTGGGTCGATGAGGGCGAGTCTTTGGCTGCTTCGATGGAGACGCGCTCACTCGACGAGATCGGCGATGATGCTTATCGCCGGGTCTTCGCCGGCGTGCCCGCCGCAACAATTGATCGCAACGACGCGTATTACTGGGCGGCAGCGGGACCCGATAACTGGGCCAGGGTGATGATGACCTTCGCTCAGCCCGAAGACCGGGCGACCTGGCTGATCGGTTACGACCGGGGCGAACCCGTCGGCATGGTGGCGCTTTCGGCATTCGATGAACCCGACACGGGCACCATTGCCTACATCGGGGTGCTGCCCGAACACCGGGGCCACGGACATGGCCACAGGTTGTTGATCGCCGCTACCGCCGCCGCCCGGCAGCGGGGCTTTACCCGAATTCTGTCCGATGTCGACGTCCTCAACCGCCCGATGCGCACTGCCATGGTGGCCGCCGGTCACCAGCCCGACCGGCGGCCCTGGCAC
>DATHSX010000196.1:0-3013 GCA_035463935.1 Acidimicrobiia bacterium
AGCCTGTCGCAGGCATCGCCATGGGTCTCATCGAGCGCAACGGCACTTATGTGACCCTTACCGACATCCTCGGAGCCGAGGACGCCCTGGGCGACATGGACTTCAAGGTCGCGGGTACCGCCAGCGCGATCACGGCGCTGCAGCTCGACACGAAGCTGCAGGGTCTACCGTCGGACGTGCTGACCAAGGCTCTCGACCAGGCCCGGGACGCCCGGCTCTTCATTCTCGACGCCATGAACAAGGTGATCCCTTCTCCCCGAACGGAATTGAACCGCTGGGCGCCGCGGATCGAGTCGATCCAGATCCCCAAGGACAAGATCGGAGAGGTCATCGGCCCGAAGGGCAAGGTGGTCCGCGAACTGGAAGAGAAGACCGGAGCCACCATCGAGATCGAGGAAGAGGCGGGTTTCGGCATTGTCCGCATCGCCTCCAATGACGGTGAAGCCCTGGCCGCGGCCAAGGAACGGGTCATGAGCATCGTTTTCCCGCCGGAGGCGGAGCTTGGGAAGGAGTACCAGGGTGAGGTGGTGAACATCACCAAGTTCGGTGCGTTCGTGAACATTTTGCCCGGCCGTGATGGGCTGCTCCACATCTCCAAGCTCGACGATTCTCGCCGGGTCGAGCGGGTCGAGGATTACCTCGATCTCGGCCAGATGGTTGGGGTGATCGTTGAGGAGATCGACGGGCGCACCGGCAAGCTCGCCTTGAAGCTGGCGCGGCCCCTGGAGGGGGTACCCAAGGAGGGTGCCGCCTCGGGCGGAGAAGGCGGCGGCCACCGTGACGAGCGACCCCGCGACCGGGATCGAGACCGGGATCGCCGGGGGGGCGACCGGGGCGGACGGGGAGGGGATCGTGATCGCCGGGGCGACCGTGACCGAGACCGTCGCGATCGACCGGCTCCCGCCCCTCGCGAACAGGTCAGCGCCGAATCCGCCGAAGCAGGAGAGAGACGCCGGGCGGCGGTGTCGTTCGAGGACGCCTTCGAGGACATGCGCAAGGGCTGAGATGGCCGACGGACCGGACCGTCACCTGAAGCGGGCGCGGGCCGATCGATCGGGAAGGAGGGCGTTGGGCCCGTAGCGGTCGGTTATGAACGACTCGTACTCGGACCAGTTCCCCTCGAACCATCGGACCTTTCCCGGGGCATACTCGTGGACCGGCGATTCGCCCTCGAACGAGAGGATGTGGGTGCAAATCCGATCGAGAAACCAGCGATCGTGCGAGATCACCACGGCACATCCAGGGAAGGCGATGAGGGCCTCCTCCAAAGCCCGGAGCGTGTCAACATCGAGATCGTTGGACGGCTCGTCGAGCAGGATCACGTTCCCCCCCGTGCGCAGCATCTTGCCGAGGTGGACCCGGTTGCGTTCGCCCCCGGAGAGGGTGCCAACCTTCTTTTGCTGATCGGACCCTTTGAAGTTGAGCGATGCGACATAGGCCCGGCTGTTCACCTCGCGATTGCCGATCTTGAGCACATCGGTGCCGCCGGATATCTCCTGGTAGATGGTGTGATCGGCTTGCAGGGCATCCCGGGTCTGATCCACATAGGCCAGGTCGACCGAAGCTCCCATTTCGATCGAACCGGAGTCGGGCTCCTCGAGGCCGGTGATCATCCGGAACAGAGTCGTCTTCCCGGCGCCGTTGGGCCCGATCACCCCCACGATCCCCGCCGGCGGCAGCGAGAAGGTCAGATCCTCGATCAGTAGCCGATCGCCGTACCCCTTGGTGAGGTGATGAGCCTCGATCACCTTCTCTCCGAGACGGCGGGTGAAGGGGATCTCGAGCTCCAGCCGTCCCGCTCGCTTGTCGGTGGCTTGGGCCTCGGCCACCAACTCCTCATATCGCGTCAGACGGGCGCGCCCCTTGGCCTGGCGGGCGCGAGGAGACATGCGGACCCATTCCAATTCCCTGGCCAGGGTGCGTTGCCTCGCCGACTCCTCCCGCTCCTCTTGTGCAAGTCTTGCCCTTTTCTGCTCCAGCCAGCCCGAGTAGTTCCCTTCGAAGGGATACCCGCGGCCCTGATCCAGTTCGAGGATCCACCCCGCGACGTTGTCGAGGAAGTAGCGGTCATGGGTGATGGCGATCACCGTTCCGGTGTACTCCTGGAGGAAGTGCTCCAGCCACGCCACCGACTCGGCGTCCAAGTGGTTGGTGGGCTCGTCGAGCAGCAGCAGGTCGGGGTGGGCCAGCAGCAATCGGCACAGGGCTACCCGTCTTCTCTCCCCGCCGGACAGGGTCCCCACTGGCGCGCCGGAGGGTGGGACTCGAAGGGCATCCATCGCTATGGCGACGTGGCGGTCCAGTTCCCAGGCTCCGGCGGCCTCGATCCGTTTCTCCAGTGCCTCCTGCCGTGCCCCGAGCTTGTCAAAGTCTGCCTCGGGATCGGCCCAGGCAGCCATGACCTCCTGGTACTGATCCAGCAGGGCGCGGGTGGCGGCCACCCCATCCATGACGTTGGCGAGCACATCTCTGGAGGCATCGAGTCTCGGTTCTTGTTCGAGGAGCCCGACGGTGTAGCCCTCCAGCAGGCGAGCTTCCCCGGTATAACCGTCGTCGAGTCCAGCCATGATCCGAAGGAGGGACGATTTGCCGGCGCCGTTCGGCCCGATGACCCCGATCTTGGCTCCGTAGTAGAAGCCGAGGGTGATGTCCTTGAGGACGTCCCGGTCGGGTGGGTGATGGCGGCTGACCCGCACCATTGAGTAGATGAAGTCGGGCAAGACCGGCAGGGTAGGCAGCAGGCACGAAGAAGCCATTTCAGGTCTGGGAATCGGCCCGGGAGGGTCTAGCATGCCCGTCGGGCGGGGCGTGGGGGGCGGGAAGGAAACCGCAGGTGAACGCCGATCTCACCGGCACGGTCCGCATGGCAGGCGAGGCCGAGTCGGCCATTCGTGTCGAGATACGTCTCGAGGATGAAGAACTCCGGCTGGTCTCCCGGTACGGGGAACTGGGCCGCTGGCCCTTGGCGGATATCGGGGTCGCCGCCAAGCTCGACGGGTTTCATCTCCGTATC
>DATHSX010000197.1:0-4520 GCA_035463935.1 Acidimicrobiia bacterium
CCAGTCGCGCCGGCCCGGCCGAGCTTGAGTTGGTGAGGACGTACTCACCAACGCCGGCGCCCGCGGCCGCACTGACATCGCCCGCCTTCCTTGGCAACACGTGCCAGGGAAGGTGGCTGTAGTTGTCGTACACGGCAGCGTCGAGTTGGACGTACCCGTCGAAGTCCATGGCGGTCATGAAGCTCGAGCTGGCCCCCCGTAAGCCGGAGCCGGGGGTCCATGACGCCAGAAGTGCGCCATTGAGCGTCAGAGCCAGGTCAAACGAGGCGGAACCGTTCGCCGGGACCGTCAGCGAGCCGGGGGCGCCGGCACTCACCGCCCCCAGCGCCTGATCGTCCGCGAAGCGGAAGGTCGGGGTGATCGTGTAGTTGATGGCGGTCGAGGAGTAGTTGCGGACCGTCACGTTCTTGGTGAGGACCAATGAGGTCCCGGTCACCTCCACGAAGCCGAAGCTGAGAGCTCCCGTGCCCGCCGTGGAATCCCAGGCGGCGGCATCGGAGCGCATGGCCCGGTCGACCCGGACCTCGCCTCCGCCGATGCGCTGGATCGGCGCCAGGCCTGTGAACGGGTCGGTGTCGATGTCGATTTCAGCCGTGTTGATCAACACCGCCTTTACTTCAGCCGGGGTTCGACTCGGAGCTGCCTGCATCAGCAGGGCCGCAGAACCGGACACCATCGGCGTTGCGCCGGAAGTACCTCCGAATGGCGTGGTACCCGTTCCGGTGGCCACCTCCGCCGAAACCGAGGCGCCCGGCGCACCGATCTCCGGTTTGATGAGGTTGTCGATCATCGATGGCCCTCGTGACGATGAACCCACCATCTGGCCGACCAGCGGGAGGACATTGGCGGGGTCGATGGTGGCGGTCGTCGGCAGTTGGGCTCGGATGGCGTTGGCGTTGGCCTGGCTGATCATGTAACCGGGAATGTTGATCGGCCGATCACCACCATCGCCGCCCGAGAAGGGATCGCCAGGTGCGATCAGACCGATGATGCCGGCCACTCCACCGGCGTCGCCCACGTTCTTGATCTTTAGGGTGAAGTTGCAGGCGCCCCGATCGATCAGCACCACCTTGCCGGTCAGCGACCCCGGAGCGAAGGAGGCGCACCCGTTGAGGTTGCCTCCCGCCCCGTCGCCGTAGACCAGATCGCCGGTGATCGTCGCGGTCAGGGGTGCGGACCAGGGCTGGAACACGGCCGGAATGTCGGCCAGACCGGGGACCTGGATCAGCTGCAGTCCGGCCGAGGGGACCTGGGTCTGCGCAACGCTGAACGCCGATGGGGTTGCCCCCGGAGTGTCGGTGACGTAAGGCTTGTCCGATCCGTTACCGGAAGCGGCCACGGTCAGCACCCCCGCCGTGGTGGCGTTCTCGACCGCCTGGGATAGATCGTCGTCGAAAGCCTGCCCGTAAAGCGCACCGAGCGACATGTTGATGACGTCAACGTGGTCGGAGGTGTCGCCGTCCCCATCGGGGTCGACCGCGAGGTCCATCCCCTGGATCAGCGCAACGCCGGAACAGGCGGTGGAAACCGAAGAGCACACCTTGACGGCGAAGATCTGGGCGCCGGGAGCGACGCCATCGACCCCGGCGGTGATGTCGGCTACGTGGGTCCCGTGGCCGTCGAAATCGATCGGGTCGGGATCGGGCCGCAGGTTGCCGTCGGGCCAGCGCTCGCCTACGAAGTCAAAGCCGCCGATGACCTTGGCCGTTGGGTATAGGAGTTGTGACTGGTACCGGTCCGCGATGCTGCGGTTCTTCCCGCTGAACCTGTTCTCGCCGTATGCCTGGAAGTAGGCATCCACCGTTCCGGGGCCCCCGAGGTTGGCGTGGGTGTAGTCGACCCCCGAGTCGAGAACTGCCACCACAATGCCGGTTCCGTCGAAACCCAGGTCGTCGTGGACAGCCGTGGCGCCAATATATGGGACCGTCTCGGAGAGAGACATCTCGTAGTCGACCACGCGCTTGATCGAAGCCACCTCGGGTTCCGCTGCGATCGCACCGAGCGAAGCGGCGTCTACGTCGGCGAAGACCGCGTTGAGGCTGCGCTGGGTGGAAGCGAGTACCACCGAGGAGGCATCAGCCTGGAGGAGCTTGCGCAGGAAATTCTGTTGCTGGGCCTCCACCCTCTGGAGTTGCCCGCGTTGGGAGCCGCCACCCTGATCGGCAAGGGTCGCCACCGCCGGCTCTGTGAGGCGGATGCTGACATTGACCCGACCCTGGGCCGCGGTAAGCGTTCGGTCCAGTTTGCCCAGGGCATCGGTGATCCTGACCGGCCGGCTGAGGCGCAGGTCCTCGATCGAATCGGCCACGGCCTGAGGGTCGATGACCGGTCGCTCTTGTGCCCCGGCCGGACCTGCCGCCGCCGCGACCAGCACGATCAAACCAACCATTACGGTTAGGCGTCTCACCATCTCCCTCCAGTCTCCCTGCGGAAATCCGCTGCTGCGCAGCCTACATCACAGCTTGTGAGCCATGCCACGCAAAGTGAGATCTGAGTAGTAAGGGCAGGCTCTGGGTACCATTTCTGCTGCAATGACCAACAACCTCAAGACCGTTGGACTTCTGGCGCTTTTGACCGCTCTGGTGTGGTGGTTGGGCTACAGCTTTGGCGGGGCCAACGGGTTCTGGATCGGCCTGATCTTCGCGGCCGTGCTCAACTTCGTCGCCTATTTCTTCTCCGACAAGATGGCCCTGGCCGCCTCCCGGGCCAAGCCGGTGGAAGAGCATCAGTTGCCGCAGGTGTACGCCGTCGTCCGCAACCTGGCCGCCCGGGCCGACATGCCGATGCCCCGGATCTACCTGATCGACCAGCCCCAACCGAACGCCTTTGCTACCGGACGTAATCCCCAGCATGCCGCAGTGGCGGTGACCACCGGAATCCTCCAGGTCATGACCAACGACGAACTGGAGGGCGTGCTCGCCCATGAGCTCTCCCACGTCCAGAACCGGGACATCTTGATCAGTTCGGTGGCGGCGATGCTGGCGGCGGCCTTGAGCATCTTCGCCCGGATGGCGATCTTCATGGGGAGCGGGAGGGACGACCGCAACAACCCGCTTGCCGCCATTGCCGGCTTGCTCTCTCTCATCCTGGCGCCCCTGGCCGCAATGGTGATTCGGATGGCGATCTCCCGCTCCCGGGAGTACCAGGCCGACGCCTCCGGGGCCACCCTGACGGGGCGTCCCCTCCAGCTGGCTTCGGCTCTGAACAAGCTCGGGGTGGCGACGGCCCGCATCCCGATGGAGGTCAACCCGGCGGTCAGCCAACTGTTCATCGCCAACCCGCTCAAGGCCTTCGGACGCCGAGGAGGGCTGATGAACCTCTTCTCGACTCACCCCCCGATCGAGGAGCGGATCGCCCGACTGCAAGAGATGGCCTCCGGGATCCGTTGATCGGCTTATCGAACGAAACCGGGCTGGCGGTCGCCGCCATCGTGCCCGTGGTTGTCGTCGGGTGGGCCATCCTGTTCTCGGTCGAGGCCGCCCGACACGGTCCGGCCTGGGCCGTCCGCCATCTGCGGGCAGCCGGGGGACTGTTCGCGGCAGGGTTGGGGTTGGCTGTAGTGACCTTGCTGGTGGTGAGGCCCGTTTGGGTCGGATTGTCGGCGGCCTACCCCCTCACCGTCGTATGGATTCTGATCGCCGGCCGGAGCCGCCAGTTGGCCATGGTGGATCGGGCCATCGGCTTCGGGGAGGTGGACGCCGGGCTGCGGGGGAAGTTGCTGGCCCGTTTGCGACAGGGGCTGTGGGTGGTCGGGGGCCTGGCGCTGGTGATCGGCGCCACTCTGGCCTCGATCGGGGTCGTGCACGGCTGGATCGTTGCCGCTCTCGCCCCCGTGGCCGTCCTGGCGATCATCCGGTCCAAACGACCCGGGCTTGGGGCGGTTTCGCCGCCCTCGCTATGATGCTGCGGCCCCAAAGCATCTAGACGGTCCAGCATGTTCCGGGCCAGCTTGTTTTTGGGCCGGGATGGTTTCGGGCCAGGATGTTTTGGATTTGCCGGGATGCCCGAGCGGCCAAAGGGAGCAGACTGTAAATCTGCCGGCAATTGCCTACGGAGGTTCAAATCCTTCTCCCGGCACGGGTCACCGGTTGGCACCGGGCCAGGTGACCGAACTCAATTGGCGCGCCCCCTTAGCTCAGCAGGCAGAGCGCCTCCATGGTAAGGAGGAGGTCTGCGGTTCGATTCCGCAAGGGGGCTCAGGGCGAGCGGCTTTTACCGCTCGCAGTACCGAGTACTGAGTACCGCGTACTGAGTACCGGCGAGGCGGCGTAGCTCCGCAGGTGAGAGCGCTCGACTCATAATCGAGAGGTCGGCAGTTCGAGTCTGCCCGCCGCTACACAAGACAGGACATTGGAGGGCGAAAGGAACCCATCATGGCCAAGGCGAAGTTTCAGCGGACCAAGCCGCATGTGAATGTGGGGACGATGGGTCATATCGATCACGGGAAGACGACCTTGACGGCGGCGATCACCAAGGTGCTGGCGGAGCGGGTGCCGGGGAATGCCTTCACGGCCTTCGAC
>DATHSX010000198.1:0-8063 GCA_035463935.1 Acidimicrobiia bacterium
ATCGTGACGGCGAGATACCAAAGCCCGGCCACCGGTCCGAGATCGATCGAGCCCGCACCCGCCGGCGGCAGAGGGAATGTCGCCAGGTTGACCGCAAGCAGCGCCGTGGCGATCAACATGCCCGACACCCCCAGCACCCGTCCCAGCCGTGGGTGGGTGAAGGCCGTCAGTCCGAACATCCACATCCCGAGGGCGAAATACAGATCCCAGGCCAAATCCAGGCCAAAGTGGACCCGATCGGCCAGCTCACGGGCGGCTCCCAGGCCGATCGGGCGGAGTGGCGAAGGCAGTGGCGCCCTGATCGACAGCTGCGTTGCCATCATCAACACGAACACAACAGAACCGACCATCGTCGCCACCACCGCCACCTGCGCCGCTGCCGTCCGACGATGAAGCCACACAAATTGGAATAACCCATAGGCGGCCACGCCGAGTCCGACACCAAACACCGACCCCACCAAGAATCCGAAGCCTTCGCTACCTGAGCCGAACAGGAGCAGCGAATAGGAAGCCACTGCCAGCATCCCGGCCACTGCGCCGGATCTGATCCACATCAAATGGGACGACTCCTCCGGTGGGCTTCTCAATGCGCCTCCTCGTGACGGTCAGCCGCCCGCTCCAGCCGGGAGCCGCCGGCGCTCGAGCCGGGCCTGTCAGTGAGAAATGCCACGGGGGGAACCGTGCTCGAAACACTTCGTCCCAACTCGACCCGGCCGGCTAATTGGTCGCCGGGCAGAGCCCCGAGTGGGCAACAGGACGAGAACGGGCTGGCCGATGTCCGGGAGGCGTGCCACTCCCCTTCTCTATCAGCCGGGCACTCCTCACGTGTCGCACGTGGGGTCACCCCCGGTCGGCAGGTGCGGCCGCCCAGCCCCCTCCCCTTGACGGGAAAGGGAGCTGGAGGTCCGGGAAACCGAAGTCGTGGGCGGCCCGGTTGTCTGGCCTCGCCGCCCTCAGCCGCCGCCGCATAGTGCCGGTTCCGGAGCGCAATGAAATCTCGGCACGGCGTCAACCTCCGAGTGATACGGTCCGGAGGTTTCGCCCCATGGCCGGGGGGCGAACGCCAAGGGTCACCAATCCGCCGTCCACCCACGGTGCAGCAGAATTGGTGAAGTGGTGACTCCGCGCCGGCCCGGCAGTGTGTCAGCAGCGACAGGACCACCCAGTGAGCCAGAATTCATCCGAGGTCAACAACCCTTTGGCCGAGGCAAGAGAGGGGAGGGTTGCATCGGGCAGCTTCTTCCCAGTCTCATCAGCACCCGATCATCGCGGCCTCGAGTTGGAGGTCCTCTCTTGGTGGCAAGCCGAAGGCACATTCGATCAATTGCGTCGCCAGATCGCCGAGGGTCCCCGATTCAGTTTCGTGGACGGTCCCGTCACCGCCAACAAGACCCTGGGCGTGCACACGGCTTGGGGTCGGACCCTCAAGGACGTCTTTCAGCGCTTCAAGGCGATGCGCGGGTACGACCTGAGATTCCAGAACGGATTCGACTGTCAGGGTCTGTGGATCGAAGTGGGGGTCGAGCAGGAACTGGGACTCAACTCCAAGCGTGACATCCAGGACTACGGCCTCGAGCGGTTCGCCCGCAAGTGCCGTGACAAGGTTGCCTGGTCGGTAGCGGAACTCACCAGAGGCTCCCAGCGCCTCGGTTACTGGATGGATTGGGGTAGCGACTACCTCACCTTCTCCGACACGAACATCGAATACATCTGGCGGTTCCTCAAAATTCTGGATGAGCGCGGCATGCTGTACCTCGGGCACCGTGCCACGGAGTGGTGCCCTCGTTGCGGCACCTCCATCTCCCAGCACGAGCTTTCGATGTCGGGGGTGTATCAGCAGAAGGGCGATCCGTCGCTTTTCGTGCGCCTGCCGCTGGCAGACCGTCCCGGTGACGCGCTGGTGGTGTGGACCACCACACCTTGGACACTGCCGGCCAACGTCGCCGCCGCGGTTCACCCCGGCTACCAGTACGGCCGTCGCGCCAACGGCGATTGGGTCGCCGCCGAGCGCTATCCGGAGGACGAGTTCTCGGAGATCCGACCCGGTGAGGAGTTGGTGGGCTGGGGATACGTCGCGCCGTTCGATCATCTGGATCCCGGATCCGGCATGACCCACCGCGTCGTCCCGTGGAACGACATCACGCTCGACCTCGGAACCGGCATCGTGCACATCGCCCCTGGTTGCGGCGCCGAGGACTTCCAGCTCGCTGGCGACTACGACCTGCCCGTTCTTGCTCCCGTCGATGAGTCCGGGCGCTTCTACTCCGAGTACGGCAACCTGGCGGGGTTGACCACCGACGAGGCGCGTCAGCCAATCGTCGACAGTCTCATTGCTGGCGACCTCTTGGTAGAGGAGGGTTCATACGTACACGCCTATCCGCATTGTTGGCGAT
Organism: Acidimicrobiia bacterium; assembly: GCA_035463935.1. Taxonomy (GTDB): domain Bacteria; phylum Actinomycetota; class Acidimicrobiia; order Spongiisociales; family ZC4RG35; genus DATEEG01. The sequence goes on from DATHSX010000198.1 coordinate 2,394, forward strand.
GTGACACACCCCTCATCTTCCGTGTAGCCGATGACTGGCACATAGCAGTCAACCCCATCCGCCCCCAGCTTCTCGAGGCAAACAGCACCATCGCCTGGACGCCTGAGTACATGGGCAAGCTGATGAACGACTGGTTGAACAACATGGGAGACTGGAACATCTCCCGTCGTCGGTTCTACGGGCTGCCACTGCCTATCTACCCCTGCCCGTGTGGCGAGGTCACCGTGATCGGCTCCAAGGCCGAACTGGCTGAGAAGGCAACCTCCGGAATGGACCAGCTGGAGGAATTGCACCGGCCCTGGATCGACCGGGTGACGATCCGCTGTGACCATTGTGGCAACGATCAACTGGCCCGCATCGCCGAGGTCGGAGACGTCTGGCTCGATGCCGGCATCGTCCCCTTCTCCACCCTGGGCTGGCACAACGACCAGTGGGTAGAAAACGGGTACGCCACCGGAGCCGCAGCAGGCCTAACCGACGCCGACCTCCCGGACCACGCCTATTGGGAGAAGTGGTTTCCGGCGGATTGGGTCACCGAAATGCGCGAGCAAGTGCGCTTGTGGTTCTACTCGCAGCTGTTCATGTCGGTGGTCCTCGTCGGAAAGGCGCCCTTCCGAGCGGTACTCGGCTATGAAAGGATGGTGGCCGAGGATGGCCGGGAGATGCACGGCTCGTGGGGCAACCTCATCAGCGCCGAAGAGGCGTTCGCGCGGATGGGCGCCGATGTCATGCGTTGGATGTACTGCGCTCACCCACCCAACCGCAACCTCGTGTTCGGGTATGCGGGCGCCCACCAGGTCCAGCGCAAGCTGCGCACGTTGTGGAACTCGGCCCGCTTCCTCATCGACTACGGGAATATCGAAGGGTTCGTCCCCACATATGCCGATCTCCAATCGGGCCCGAAAGGAGTCAGCCTCAAGGAGATCGACCGCTGGCTGCTCGCCCGGGCCGCGCAGGCGGTAACCGAGGCCACATCCGCGCTCGACCGATGGCGAGCCGATGATCTCATCGAGAGCTTCGAGAGCTACCTGGACGACCTGTCCAATTGGTACATTCGTCGCAATCGACGCCGCTTCTACGAGTTTGACGAGGCTGCATTCCGCTCGCTATGGGTAGGCCTCGTCACCGCGATGCGGATCATCAGCCCGGTATTGCCTTTCCTCACCGAGCACCTTTGGCGGAACCTCGTAGCCAAGCCCTGCCCGCATGCTCCCGACTCGATCCACCTCGCGGGTTGGCCTGAACACCCGGGCCTGCTGCATGACACGCTCCTCGCCGAAATGGCCCTCACCCGCAGGATCGTGGAGATGGGGCGGAAGGCCCGTGCTGAAGCCAAGCTCAAGCTCCGTCAGCCGCTGCACAAGGTCGTGATCCGAGGAGGAGATCTCGCTCGACGCCACGCCGACGCCATTCGGGAAGAGCTCCGAGTCAAAGAGGTCGTGTTCGACGAGCAGGCGATCGTCGAAGTCACACTGAAGCCGGATTTCTCGAAAGCCGGCCCTCGCCTTGGGTCGAAGGTGAAGGAGGTGGCCGAGGCGCTGGCCAGAGGCGCCTATGAGGAACACGAGGACGGAGCCGTGGTCGCCGCCGGAGAGGAGCTGGCCCCGAACGAGATCGTAAGAATCGAGCGAGTCATCCTCGAGGGCTGGGCTATCGCTCACGACGACAGGATGAGTGTGGCTCTCGACCCGACCTTGGACGAGGAACTGCTCCGCGAGGGGCGGGCACTGGAGCTCATTAGAACGCTCAACGAATACCGAAAGCAGGAGGGCCTCGATCTGACCGACCGAATAGTGCTGCTCGTACCGGCGGATCACGCCGATCTTGTCGAGCACTACCGAGACTGGATCGCGTCCGAGGTGCTGGCTACGTCCATCGCCGTCGACGATCAAATCACGAGACCCACGATGTCGAAAAGCCAGACCACATAGCCATCAACTACTGAACTGAACGACCCCGGGTTTGGAGGCCCTGATGTGGCCCCGGTCTTGTGTGGAGTCGGCTTCCTTGACTTCTCGGTGCTGCAGTCGGGTGGTCGTGGTGGATTCCTCGTATTCAACGGGTCCGCAATCCCGGTGTTGGAACGGGCGTCGCTGGCGGTTGGGGAAGTTGTGCGGGGCCGGCTAGCCCAGCCGTCCGACCGCACTACCCTCTTTCTGGGTCTCTATCTCTCTTCTCCGCCCCTTTTTGACCCTGTGTTCTGTGGCTCTTATACTTGCGTTCGTGGTCTTTGACCTCGTTCCCCTCTCCTGAAGGGGCTTTCCAGGCGGATCTATGGTGATCCCCCCCGGAAGCTAACCGGAGGAGCGGGTCACCCAACACAAGGGTCGGCGTTTTTGGGCGTGCGCGCTCGGGCGCCGATTGTGCGCGTAAGGCGGGCGAAGGGCTTGGGCCTGACGCCCCGATAAGCAGGAGCAAAATGCCGACGATCGAGCAGCTTGTCCGCGAGGGCCGGCAGCCAAAAGTGAAGAAGATGAAGACGGCCGCGTTGGCCGGAGCCCCCCAGCGGCGGGGGGTCTGCACCCGCGTGTACACGGTCACGCCCAAGAAACCGAATTCGGCCCTGCGCAAAGTCTGCCGGGTCCGGCTGTCGAATGGGATGGAGATCACCGCCTACATACCCGGAGAGGGTCACAACCTCCAGGAGCACTCGATCGTCCTGGTACGGGGCGGCCGGGTCCGTGACCTGCCAGGGGTTCGTTACAAGGTGATCCGGGGCACCCTCGATGCCGCCGGAGTGAAGAATCGCAAGCAGGCCCGATCCCGCTACGGGGCGAAGAGGGAGAAGTAATGAGACGTGCTCCCGCCCAGAAGCGCCGGATCGAGCCGGATCCCGTCTTCCGCAACGTCCTCGTCAGCCAGGTCATCAACAAGGTCCTGCTGAAGGGCAAGAAAGATGTGGCCCGCACCATTGTGTACGACGCCCTCGAAGTGGTGGAGCGGCGCTCGGGTCAGGATCCGGTGGCCGTCCTGAAGAAGGGCATCGACAACATCCGGCCCCACATCGAGGTTCGTTCCCGGCGGGTGGGGGGATCGTCGTACCAGGTGCCGGTGGAGGTCTCGTCCCGCCGGGGGCTCTCCCTCGCCATCCGCTGGCTGGTGGGATTCTCACGGCGCCGCAAAGAGCACACCATGGGCGAACGCCTCGCCTACGAGATTTTGGACGCCGCCAACAACACCGGGGCGGCCGTCAAGCGCAAGGAAGACATCCACAAGATGGCGGAGTCCAACAAGGCCTTCGCCCATTACCGCTGGTAGTTGGAGCCCGACCGTTCTTGTGACGGCGACCGGCACAAGCCGCCGCCGTCACAAGAACGAAACAAGAGAAATAGAGATGAGTAACGAGAAGAGTGCGCTTTCGCACCTGCGTCAGGTGCCCTTGGGCCGAACCCGAAACATCGGGATCATGGCCCACATCGACGCGGGCAAGACCACTCTCACCGAGCGAATCCTCTATTACACCGGCCGCAACTACAAGATCGGTGAGGTCCACGAGGGCGCCGCCACGATGGACTGGATGGAGCAGGAGCAGGAACGAGGCATCACCATCACCTCGGCCGCCACCACCTGCATCTGGCACGACCATCACATCAACATCATCGACACCCCCGGCCACGTCGACTTCACCGTGGAAGTGGAGCGGAGCCTGCGGGTCCTCGATGGGGCTGTAGCCGATATTGACGGCGTCGCCGGGGTCGAGCCCCAATCCGAAACCGTTTGGCGTCAGGCCGATCGCTACCGGGTGCCTCGCATCTGTTTCATCAACAAACTCGACCGCACCGGGGCCGACTTCTATGCCGATGTGCAGTCGATCGTCGATCGGCTCCAGGCCAATCCCCTGGTGTTGCAGATCCCGATCGGCCGGGAAGCAGATTTCGTCGGCGTGGTCGACCTGATCGAGATGAAGGCTCACCTCTGGAAGGGTGACGACGGCAAGGTCTGGGACACGATCGACATCCCCACCGACATGCTGGGCAAGGCCAATGAGTGGCGGGGGAAGATGCTCGAGGTCGCCGCGGAAGCGGATGAGAAGCTGCTCGAAAAGTATCTGGAAGACCTCGAGATCACCCCCGACGAGATCCGCAGCGCCGTGCGGGCCGGAACCATCGCCCAGCTCTTCGTGCCGGTGCTCTGTGGCTCGGCTTTCAAGAACAAGGGAGTGCAGCCCCTCCTAGATGCCATTCTCGCTTATCTGCCGAGTCCGGCCGACCTGCCGCCGGTCGAAGGCTTCAAGCCCGGAAATGAGGAAGTGGTGGTTACCCGCGAGGTGAGCGACGCCGAACCATTCACCGCCCTCGCCTTCAAGATCATGAGCGACCCCCACGTCGGCAAGCTGACCTACTTCCGGGTCTATGCCGGGTCGGCCGCCAAGGGGGATTCGATCCTCAACACCACGACCGGCAAGCGAGAGCGCCTGGGGAGGCTGTTGCGTATGCACGCCAACCATCGCGAGGACATCGAACATGTCTTTACCGGAGACATCGTGGCGGCCGTCGGTCTCAAGAACACCACCACCGGCGACACTCTCGCGGCGGAAGGAAAGGCCATCCAGCTCGAGTCCATGCAGTTTCCCGCCCCTGTCATCCAGGTCGCCATCGAGCCCAAGACCAAATCCGACGAGGAGCGGCTCTCGGAATCGCTGCACCGCCTCTCGGAAGAGGATCCCACCTTCCTGGTGCGGACCGACGAGGAAACCGGGCAAACGATCATCGCCGGCATGGGTGAGCTTCACCTGGAGATTCTGGTTGATCGCCTCGTCCGGGAGTTCAAGGTGGTCGCCAACGTCGGCAGGCCACAGGTCGCCTACCGGGAGACCATTAAGGGCGCCGTCAAGAAGGTCGAAGGCAAGTACGTCCGCCAATCGGGCGGCAAAGGCCAATACGGCCACGTGTACATCGATCTGGAACCCACCGGGCCCGGCGGGGGATATGAGTTCGTCGACAGCGTCACCGGTGGTCGTATTCCCCGCGAGTTCATCCCGGCCGTCGACGAGGGCATCGAACAGGCATTGGAGAACGGCATCCTCGCCGGGTATCCGATGGTCGACGTCCGCGCCATCCTGGTTGACGGTTCCTACCACGACGTCGACTCATCGGAGATGGCGTTCAAGATCGCCGGCTCCATGGCGGTGCAGGAAGCCGCCAAGAGAGCCGGGATGAAGCTGCTCGAGCCTGTGATGGAGGTGGAGGTGATCACCCCCGAGGACTACATGGGCTCGGTCGTGGGTGACCTCTCGGCCCGACGCGGCAAGGTCGGGGAGATGGGCCAGCGCGGGAATGCCCGCACCGTCCGGGCGCAAGTCCCCTTGGCCGAGATGTTCGGCTACGCCACCGACCTGCGATCGCTCACCCAGGGCCGGGCCAGCTACAGCATGCAATTCCACTCTTATCAGGACATGCCCCCGAGCATCGCCGAAGAAGTCATCTCGGCGCGGAGAGCCTCATGAGTCACAGACAGGATCGGCGTTCTCAAATCGGCGATCGGCAGACATTCAACCAAAAGAACCCCAGGAGGATATGAACCATGGCGAAGGCGAAGTTTCAGCGGACCAAGCCGCATGTGAATGTGGGGACGATGGGTCATATCGATCACGGGAAGACGACCTTGACGGCGGCGATCACCAAGGTGCTGGCGGAGCGGGTGCCGGGGAATGCCTTCACGGCCTTCGAC
>DATHSX010000199.1:0-3015 GCA_035463935.1 Acidimicrobiia bacterium
GTCCTTGCGGTCCTTGCGCACCGAGAACGACCGCAGGGCCCTTCCCTGGATTGCGGCCACCACTGCGGTCGCAACTGCCACGGGGTCTGCCCCCATCGTCATCCCTCCCAGCGCCTCGGCCTCCTCATCGAGCACGGCGAGGACCGCCTCGCCCACGAGACGCCCGCCGTCCCCGGAGTACGAGGTCTGCCGAGCATCGAGATACCAGCTGGAGAGTGCCCCCGACCTGAGGACAAACGGGCCATCTGTCCGCAGCGAGTGACGGCGGAGGTGGGCGATCAAGTCATCCAGGGGGTGGGGGCTCAACTCGAATGGCGACTTTGCCGAAGAAGACTCGAAGTCACGAGGGTTCCTTCTCCCCCCGTGGTCTGTCCCGACAGTAGTGGCCGCCCTCAACAAGGGCGGCCACTACGTTTGGCTACCGTCGGGGAGATGCCGCCGGTTGTTGAACCATGGACATGATCCTTGTGCGCCACGGTCTCCCCGATTGGGCTCCGGACAGCATTGCCCGCAATGATCCTCACCTGGCCGCCCTGGGCGTGGAGCAGGCACGACGGCTGGCGGCGGTGGCGGCCCGCTGGGGTCCTGTCGATGAGATCTGGATGTCCCCGATGCATCGCGCCCGGGAGACGGCGGCTCCCCTCGGCGAGTCCACCGGTCTGGCGCCCGGCATTCAGGGATGGTCTCACGAAATCCGCAACCCCGAGGAGTGGGAGGGAAGCCCCATCGATGCCATCAAGAATGCCTGGATCGAGGCCAACCTGCGTCCCATCTCCGATCTCTGGGAGGGTATGCCCGGAGGTGAGTCGTTCCGTGATTTTCACTCCAGAGTCGTCACCGGATTGGAAATGGCCTTGCGATCCCACGGGGTGACCCGGCTGGAGGAAGGCAACCGCCATCTCTGGAAAGTGGCCGACGAAGACCTGCGGATCGTGTTGGTGGCCCACGGCGGGACCAACGCAGTCGTGCTCGGCCATCTGTTGGGCATGGAGCCAACTCCCTGGGAGTGGGACCGATTCGAGTCACCACACACGGGGGTGGCCCGATTGTCCACCCTGCCGATCGCGCACGGCCACGCCTTCTCGCTCCGATCCTTCGGAGACGTCTCCCACCTCAGTCCGGAGATGGTGACCAGGTAGCCGCCAGCCACGAGTCATCGGCCGGCCATACGCCTTACTGCCTATTGCCCACTGCCACCGACTTGGCTACTTGCCGAAACGGCGCTGTCGTCTGGTGAAGTCGCGCAGGGCCCGCAGGAAATCGACCCGGCGGAAGGCCGGCCAGTAGACATCAACAAACACGAACTCGGCATAGGCCGACTGCCACAAGAGGAATCCGGAGAGCCGGGACTCGCCGCTCGTGCGGATCAACAGATCAGGATCGGGGACGTCGGCCGAGTACATGTGACGGGCGAGCGTCTCGGCGTCGATATGGGCGGCCATATCGGCTGCCTCGACCCCTTCGGCGGCCAAGCGCGACACCAGGTCTTTGGCCGCATCGACGATCTCCTGGCGCCCCCCGTATCCCATGGCGATGTTGAGATGACGGGCGCCGTCGGGGCAGGAGGCCTCGGCCGATTTGGCCGCCTCCACCAGCTCCCCGGGCAGCAGGTCGAGGCTGCCGATGAAGCGGATCTTCAGGTTCTGGGCGCGGGCCAGCTTGGGGAGACGCTGGAACATCTCCATCAGTACCTCGAAATAGGGGGCGAGCTCGGTGTCCGAGCGAGCCAGGTTCTCACGGGACAGCACCCAGCCGGTGATGACGGGGATGCCGAGCTCGTTGGTCCAGCCCAGGAACTCCTCGAATCTGGCCATGCCGGCCCGGTAGCTGTCCCGGTAGGAGGACATTCCCGATTCACGGGCGTAACGGCGGTGCCCATCGAGAACGATCCCGATGTGGTGAGGAAAACGATCTCGGTCGAGCTGACCGAGAAGCCGCCGCTCGTAGACGGAATAGAGAAGCTGGGAAGGGCCCTTCATCCGTCGTTTCATGCTACCCGTCCTCGGTCAGCAGGCTTCGGGGGATCTCGACCAGCCGGGCCCGCAGGAACTCACCCAACGACTTGGCCTGGGGGTCGGTCCGGGTTGAGGAGGAGACCCCCTCCCCGAGCAGGCCGAAGACCACGAAGTTGAGGGCGAGCAGATTGGGCAATTCGTATCTTTCGATACGGAGTTCTTCGGCTTCCGGCAGTAGGTGGTGGAGGCGATCTACGGTCAGGTACGAGCTCAGCCAGCGGTAAGCCTCCGGGGTCGCCACCCAGAATCCCACGTTGGCGTTCCCGCCCTTGTCCCCCGAACGTGCGCCGGCAATGGTGCCGAGGGGTAGACGAGCGGTCCCGGCTGAAATCGAGACCTCCCTCGGTCCCCGCGAATCGCCACCCCCGTCGCCCCCCTCCGCTGGAGGCGGAGCCGGGCCCGTATCCGGCGCCACCGAACTCACCTCCCATTGTTGGCTGGCCAGGCTCACGCGCATGGGGACCAGCGCGGCGGGGATCGAGGTGGGCCAGTAGACCGCATAGCTGGTGGCCTCGCCGGGCGGGCTGGTGACGAAGAAGCCCGGGTAATGGGAGAGGGCCAGTTCCACGGCCGCCCGCGAGAACCGACGGCCCACCTTGTCGGGGTCCCGATCCTTCACCGTGACCCGCAGATAGGACAGCGCCTCGTCGTTCGTTTCGGGGTCCGGTTGATGGGACCCGATCAGCTTCACGTCGACCGCATCGAACTGACCCCGGTCGCCGACCACCTGCCAGAGCGCCTTTTCCAGCAGCTCGGCCTTTCGCTCCACCGCCAGGCCGGCCAACCCGAATGTCATCGAGTTGCGGTAGCCGCCGAGATAATTGAGGGCCACCTTGAGGTCGGGCGGCGGCGGCCCGCCCCGCACCCCCGATACCGCCACCCGGTCGGGCCCATCCGCAGTCAGCCGGATCGTCTCGAAGTAGGAGGTCACGTCCGGATTCAGGTAATGCGGTGCCCCGATCTCGTAGAGAAGCTGGGCGGTAACGGTTCCCACCGATAC
>DATHSX010000200.1:0-2430 GCA_035463935.1 Acidimicrobiia bacterium
CCGGTCACATCGTTCACCACCACCGCCCCCGCGGCGAGCGCGGCCTTAGCCACCGACGGCTTGGCGGAGTCGATCGACACCAGGGCACCGGCCCCTGCCAATGTCGAGATGACCGGCATCACCCGCCGTAGCTCCTCTTCCTCGTCGACTGGCTCGGCGCCAGGACGCGTCGATTCGCCTCCCACATCGACGAGATCGGCTCCCTCCGCCATGAGCCGTTCGCCATGAGCGATTGCCGCCGCCCCTCCGAAGTAGCGACCACCGTCGCTGAAGGAATCGGGAGTCACGTTGACCACACCGATTATGAGGGGACGGTGCAGCGAGAGCTCGCGACCGGCAACCTTCCAGCGCCTGTCTCTGCTCATCACCAGTTCCGGAGGAGTCCACCCGGGGTGGTCATCCGCTGTTGTGCATCAACGCCAGCGCCTCGGCCCGGGTGGCGGGATTGGTGGCAAGGATCCCCCGGACCGCTGAGGTCACGGTCATCGACCCGGGCTTGCGAACCCCTCTCATCGACATGCAGAGATGCTCCGCCTCGACCACCACCATCACCCCCAGCGGATCCAGCCGCATCATCAAGGCATCGGCCACCTGGGCAGTGAGCCGTTCCTGCATCTGGGGCCGGCGGGCATAGCCCTCCACCAGGCGGGCCAGCTTGGATAGTCCGGTGACCCGGCCTCTGGGGATATAGGCGACGTGGGCCTTTCCGTGGAAGGGGATCAGATGATGCTCGCAGGCCGAATAGAAAGGAATGTCGCGCACCATCACGATCTCGGAATAGTGCTCGTCACCAAAAAACGCATCTATCTCATCGGCGGGGTCTCGATGGATTCCGTCAAATATCTCGGCGTACATCTTCGCCACCCTGATCGGGGTGGCGCGCAAGCCCTCCCGCTCGGGATCTTCTCCCAGAGCCACCAGAATCTGGCGGACGGCCGACTCAATTGCGGCAACGTCGATGGAGTCCACCGCCGCCGGGTCCTCGGACTCAGGATCCCGGGGCGTCGGCGGGCTTGAGCCGGGGAATCGCCTTCCGCGGCTTGCGGCTGGTCGGGGGAGCCTCCTCGACGGGAGCATCGGTCGTGATCGCTGCCGCCAGCCCGGGATGAATGGTGCCCGGCTCCGTGGGCGGCTTGATCCGCAATCCACCCTCCATGTCGTGCTCCCACTTGGGGACGTCCGAGAAGATCTCTGCCACCTCTTCGGGGCCGACCGTTTCCTTTTCGAGCAGGATCGACACCATCCGTTCCATGGCTGCCCGGTGGGTAGCGATGATCACCCGGGCTTCGTCATGGGCGGCATTGATCATCGTGCGCACCTCTTCATCGATGAACGCGGCCACTTCGTCGGAGTAGTCCTGCTGACGTCCGTAGTCCCTTCCCAGGAAGACCTCCCCCCCGGGCCGCCCATACTGCATCGGGCCCAGCCGATCGCTCATCCCGTATTCCATGACCATGCGGCGGGCTATCCCGGTGGCCTTTTCGATGTCATTGGCCGCGCCGGTCGTAGGATCTGCGTAGATCAACTCCTCGGCGGTCCGGCCGCCCAACAGCATGGCCAGCTGATCGACCAGCTCCGAACGCCGAACCAGGTATTTGTCATGAGTGGGAAGCGCCAGGGTGTGACCGAGTGATCGACCTCGGGCCACGATCGTGATCTTGTGGACCGGGTCGGCCATGGGTAGCGCCCATCCCACCAAGGCGTGGCCGGTCTCGTGATAGGCAATGAGCCGTCGCTCGTCATCGGTCATCACCCGGGACTTCCGCTCGGGACCGGAGATCACCCGGTCGATGGCCTCCTCCATCTCCAGCATGGTGATCATCGACTTACGCCGGCGGGCGGTGAGCAAAGCGGCTTCATTGATCATGTTGGCCAGGTCCGCCCCGGTGAAGCCGGGCGTGCGCCGGGCCAGCACCTCGAGATTGGCATCGGGGCCCAGCGGCTTGCCCTTGGCATGGACCTTGAGAATGCCCTCCCGGCCGACGATATCCGGTCCGTCGATCACCACCTGCCGGTCGAACCGGCCGGGGCGGAGCAGGGCAGGATCGAGGATGTCGGGACGGTTGGTGGCAGCAATGACGATCACTCCGGTGTTGGTGTCGAAGCCGTCCAGCTCGACCAGGAGTTGATTGAGGGTCTGCTCCCGCTCGTCATGCCCCCCGCCCAGTCCGGCGCCGCGGTGGCGGCCCACGGCGTCGATCTCATCGATGAAGACGATGGCGGGAGCATGGCTCTTGGCCTGCTCGAACAGGTCTCTGACCCTGCTGGCGCCGACGCCGACGAACATCTCGACGAAGTCGGAGCCCGATATCGAAAGAAATGGAACGCCGGCCTCACCCGCCACGGCCTTGGCGAGGAGAGTCTTGCCGGTCCCCGGAGGCCCGAACAGCAGTACCCCCTTGGGGATCTTGGCTCCCAGCGCCCGGTACT
>DATHSX010000201.1:0-6755 GCA_035463935.1 Acidimicrobiia bacterium
TGGTGGGCGGCCAGGGCCGCGTTGTTCAGGTAGCACGACCCGCCGTAGAAAGAGCTGCCGGCGTGGTGACCCGGCGGCCGCACCGCGGCGTAGATGGCCGGCTCACCCCCGGCGACGAGGCGGGCCGCGGTCAGCGCGCAAGCCGCAGCGGCCCGCGCCGCCTCCCACGTACCGGCCCCGATCAGGGTCATGGTGTCCATGGCGAACATCCCGGTGAGGGCACCGATCGAAGCGGGCAGGCGGGGAGCCCGGCCCGACGTCAGCGCGGCGAGCGGGAAGGCATACGGCACGACTCGATCCTGCCCCGGATCCTGGGGGTAGCCCGAGGACTGCCACCGATCCCAGGCACTGCGCAGGAAGTCGACGAGGTCGGAGCTATGGACCGCCAGCAGGTCGGCGTCGGCGATCGGATCGGGAGCCAAGACCGGATGCCCGGCGGCCAGCAGGGCGGCGTGGATGGCGTCCCCGCGGGCTGGCAACTCGGTGCCGGCGATCCTCACTCCCACCCAGATCTCACCGTCGGGAACGTGGAGGCGGTGCTGGTCGGTGAAGACGGAGGGGATCGCCACTGTGCTCAGGTCCGGGCCATGCGCATTTCTCGCTGGAACTTCTTCCAGTCGGAGGCCTTGGTCGACCACAGAATGTCCGTCACGATCTGCACAACTCCGAGGCCGGCCAGGGTGACCTTCGTCCAGACAGGGGCTGTCATCGCCCAGCCCGCCCCGAGACTCACGAATGGGATCGCCTTGGTCACCAGCGCCCCGGCGGCGTGCATCCACGCCCGGCGCCGGGCCGGGGCTCGCAGATAGCTGTCATAGTCGATCTTCACTCCCGGCTGGGGCCGGCGGAGGCCGGGCACGAACCAGTGCGTGAACCGGATCCCGACCGCGGTACCCATCGCCAGATGCCCGAGGCCATGCGTGGCCGTCATCACCACTCCGGTCCCGGTCAGCAGAGCGACGCCCTGGGCGGCGCCGTCGAGGCGATAGGCCCAGGCAATAAGACCGAGGCCCGCCCCGGTGGCGATCGAGGCCAGGGTCGTTCCGACGGCAACCGGCATTCGGATAGGGGCCCATCGCTCGAAGGCTTGCCGGTCGATCGCGGCGATGCGGCTTGCGTAATCCTCGACCAGGGCGGGGTCACGTTTGACTGCGTTGACCGCTTTCCAGAAGCCGAGCCGGCCCAGATCCACCCGGGTGCCCGCTGCCAGCGCCTCCTCGGCGCCCGCCAGGACAGCGTCGATACGGCTTCGGTCCACGGCCCCAACCTATCAGTCCTTGCCTTCCAACCCCTCCGACGTACAGGGCCTGGGCGAATGGACAGCCCCCTTGCAAGCCCTCAGCCCGCCCTGTAGACCCGGGGAATGACGATTAACGCCACCCAACACGATCGACTGCTGACAATCGTCCTCGATTGCCTGGGCGATCAAGGCGCCGAGGTTCTGGAAGGCGGGTGGGCGGTCCGTACCGGCAGCGGCGGGGTCCTCGGCCTGGTCAACCTGGCCCAGGAGCTGGCCGGGATCCCCGACGAGGAATGGCCCGAGATCATCCGCTCGAGGGTGACCAGTCTCGTTGGTGTCGATCGCGACCTGCCCGCCGACTACGCCGCGGCCGGTCCGCGGTTGCGGGTGCGCCTGAGCGCCGATGGGTCGGTCCCGGGATGGGCGGCGTTCCGGCGAGTATGTGACGGCCTCGACGAAACCCTCATGATGAGAAACGAGGTTGGGTGCATCACGGTGCCTCCCGCCCAGTCCGAGGTCTGGGGGGTGAGCCTGGACCGGATGTGGGAAGATGCCCGCCAGCAGACGACCTGGGACGAGCCCCGGGAGCGGCGCATTCTGGCCAAGGGCGACATGAGGATGGTGTGGGTTCGGGCCAACTTCTTCGCTTCGAGCGTGCTGCTGGATCTGGCCCATCTGCTCTCCCCGGGCAACCGATTCGGGGCGCTGGCCATGGTCCCCTGCCGGGACGCGCTCCTCTACACCGAGGTCGTTGACGAAAGGGTCGCCCTTGCCACCGCCGGGATGATCGAGATCGGCAGCCAATGGTATGTCGACGGCCCCGGCTCGATCAGTCCCGAGGTCTTCTGGTATCGACCCGACCGGACCATCACCCGGGTGGTGCGCGTGGAGGGCACCGAGTTCATCACCTGCTGGGACGCTGAGTTCTCCAGGGTGCTGGCCCAGATCGAACGGGAGCAGAACGAGCGGAATCAGATCGAACGCCGGGGGGCTTCCCCGATGAAAAGGAGGAAGCGGACGACGCCGTAGCATCGGCGGGTGTCCACCGATCCCCATCTTTCCAGCTGGGCCCTCGACCGCGACGTCATCCAACTCAACCACGGATCCTTCGGTGCCACACCCCTGCCGGTGTTGGCCGCACAGGACTCTTGGCGCCGGGCGTTCGAGGCCAACCCGACCGGCTTTGTCGTCAATGTCCTCGAACCGGCCATCGACCGGGCCCGGACCGCCCTGGCGGCCCTGGTGGGAGCCGAGCCGGCCGACCTCGTCTTCGTAACCAACGCCACCATGGGTGTCAACACCGTGGTGCGGTCGATCGACTTCCGTCCCGGTGACGAACTGCTCACCACCGACCATATCTACAACGCCTGCCGCAACGTCCTCGAGTATGTCGCCGGCCGAACCGGGGCCAGGGTGATCGCCGCGCCGGTTCCCTTTCCGCTCGAATCCCCGCAGCAAGTCACAGCAAGCATTCTCGGAGCGTCCAGCGAACGGACCCGATTCGCCTTGTTGGATCATGTCACCTCCCCCACGGGCCTCGTGCTGCCGATCGAGGAGGTGGTCGGCCCCCTGGAGGCCGCCGGGGTGGCGGTAATGATCGATGGGGCCCACGGTCCGGGAATGGTCCCGCTCGACCTCGCGGCTCTGGGCGCCTCGTACTACACCGGCAACTGCCACAAGTGGCTCTGCTCCCCCAAGGGCTCCGGGTTCCTCTGGGCGCGGCAGGGACTGGGCTCCACCCTCATCCCCCCGGTAATCAGCCACGGATGGAACGACTCGCGGACAGAACGACCCCGGTTCCACTTGCTGTTCGACTACATGGGCGCCGACGATCCCACCGCCCACCTGGCGGTACCGGCCGCCCTTGATTTCCTTGCCACCCTTCACCCGCAGGGACTGGCGGGCCTGATGGAGCGCAACCGGCGCCTGGCTCTCGAGGTGCGGGGCCGCCTGTGTGACCTGCTGCAGATCGCCCTGCCTGCCCCCGACTCGATGATCGGCTCGTTGGCCGCCGTGCCGCTGCCCGACTCCGTGGGCGAACCCGTCGATGGGTTCATCGACCCGCTGGGACCGCTGCTGTTCGAGCGGCACCAAATCCAGGTTCCGGTCTTCCTCTGGCCGAGCTGGCCCCGCCGCAATGTCCGCATTTCGGCGGCTCCCTACAACACGCCCCGGGATTATGACCCATTGCTCGAGGCGCTCCGGGAAGAGCTGTGACGGCGGGCAGCCGCGTCGGGCCGGTCGACGTGACGGTGGTGCTGACCGGAGCTTCGGCCGGGATCGGGCGAGCAACCGCAACTCAGCTGGGCAGCCTCGGCTTCGAGCTGGTGCTGGTGGGGCGTTCCCGCGAACGCCATCAGGCGGTCCTCGCCGAACTCGCGCTGGCTGGTGTCCGCCATCGTTTGATCGAAGCGGACTTGGGAGATCTCCGCGCGGTGGCGGCCGCAGCGAAGGAGATCGAACGGGCCCACCCGATGGTGAAGGTGCTCATCAACAACGCCGGGCAGGCCGGTCGGCGCCGGATCACCTCGGATGGCTTTGAGATCGCATTCGCCGTCAACTACCTGGCCCACTTCTTGCTGACCCATCGGCTGGCTCCGATATTGACGGCCGGAAGCGGCGCCCGGGTGGTGAACCTCTCTTCCCATACTCACTTTTCAGCGAGGTCCTTTGAGCCGGATCGAGCGCTCGGCCGGACCAGGAGCCTTACCGGGCTCAAGGAATACGCCCACTCCAAGGCCGCCATGGTCGCCTTCACCTTGGAGCTAGCCCACAGATGGGCACCGGCCTTGCTCACCGCCATCGCGGTCCACCCGGGGGTGGTGGCCACCGACATCTGGCGGTTGATCCCTCGCCCCCTCCGAGGGCTGGTTACGCGATCGATGGTCACCCCGGCGGAAGGAAGCGAGACGGTGGTCCGGGCGGTGCGTGACTCCGGACTTGCCACCGGCACCTATCTAACGCCCGACGGGCCGCAGAGGCCGGGTGCGATGGCCACGGACCCCGAACAGCGGCGGCTGCTCTGGGAACGGAGCGAGGAATGGGTGGCCAGATTCCTCTGACGCAACTGCGGCTTCCCCCTCAGGCGGTGGAGGCGATGCTCAATCACGCTCGAGCCTGCGATCCTGAGGAGTGCTGCGGGCTGCTCGCCGGAGAGCCCGACGGCACGGTTCGGTTCGTCTATCCGCTCACCAACGCCCAGCACTCTCCCACGGCCTTCACGATTGATCCGGTCGAACACTTTCGGGCGTGGCAGCACGCCACCCGGCTGGGATGGGACCTGATCGGCGCCTTTCATTCTCATCCGTCCGGCCCTCCCCACCCATCCACAACCGACCTGGCGCTGGCCGCCGAGCCCGACTGGGCATGGGTCATCATCACGGCAGGCAGCATCCGCGCCTTCACGATCCACGACCGGAGGGCGCGACCGCTGGAAATCGGTCAGCCGGAAGCGTCGTCGCTCAACCGCGCCCGACAGGAAGGGTCGTAGTCGACGAGGGGCGGGAGACGGTCCGGGTCCCCGCACGCCGGGCACCGTGGATCGCGCCTTATTTTGACCGTGGCAAAGCTCTGTTCGAGGGCGTCGTAGATCAGGAGACGCCCCACCAGTGAATCGCCCAAGCCCAGCAGCAGCTTGATGACCTCCGCCGCCTGGATGGAGCCGATGATTCCGGGCAGCACGCCGAACACCCCGGCCTCGGCGCAGTTGGGAGCCAGTTCGGGGGGCGGCGGCTGCGCAAACAGGCAGCGATAGCAGGGACCCTCGTACGGCGAGAAGACCGAAACCTGGCCCTCGAAGCGAAAGATCGAGCCATGCACCACCGGAGTGCGGAGATGCAGCGAGACGTCGTTGACCAGGTACCGGGTGGGAAAGTTGTCGGCGCCGTCGATGATCAGGTCATAGCCGCTCAACAGGTCGAGGGCGTTGCCAGCCGTGAGGCGCTGGGGATGACCGATGACCTCGACGTCCGGGTTGATGGAGGCGATGGTCTGGCGAGCCGAATCGACCTTGAGCTGGCCGATGCGATCCACCCCGTGGAGGATCTGCCGCTGCAGGTTGGAGGTATCCACCGTATCGAAGTCCACGATGCCCAGTCGCCCGATCCCGGCGGCGGCCAGATAGAGAGCGGCGGGCGAGCCCAGGCCGCCGGCCCCGATGATCGCCACCTTGGACTCCAACAACCTTCGCTGCCCCTTCTCTCCCACCTCGGGTAGGGCCAGATGCCGGGCGTAACGGTCGCGCTGGTCATCGCTGAGTCCTTCGGCGGGCCGTTCTATCGAACCCCCCTCCATCTGCCATCGCTCGATGCCCCCGGCCAGGGAGGTGGCCAGTTGATAACCCATCTCATGCAATGCCCTCGCCGCCAGCGCCGATCGGTTCCCGGTGGCGCAATACACCACGATCCGGGTCTCGGAGGGAAGACCGGAACGGGAGACCGCCGGCTCGATCGAACCACGGGGGATGAGATGGGAACCGGGAATGATGCCCTTTTGGAATTCGACCGGTTCCCGGCAATCGATGAGCACCACTTCACCCGACTCGAGATACCGGGCAAGTTCGGCAGGGGAGATCTCCCCGACCAGCTTACGGGCCTCCAGAATCAGCTGCTGGTAGGAGAGCGGCACGCCGCCAAGGCTACAGGCTGGCGGCGCCCTAACCTGCGGCGGAATGTCGGTAGTCGATCTCTACGTCTTCGTACTGGCCGGATTCGTCGGATACCAGATCATCACCCGGGTCCCCGCTCTCCTGCATACCCCTCTGATGGCGGCCACCAACGCCATCTCCGGCATCTCGTTGGTGGGCTCGCTGGTCGCGGCCGGGTCCGATCGCAACACCCTGGCCACGGTCCTCGGAGTGATCGCCGTCACCTGCGCCATGGCCAACGTCGTCGGCGGATTTCTGATCACCGACCGAATGCTGCGCATGTTTCGGATCTCGACCAAGCCAGAGCGTGCCAACCCGTCTCCGGAGAGCTCGAAACAGCCGCCGGGCAAGAGCTGACGGACGCGGGCGACCATGAGCAGAGAGCTCGCCACCCAACTCGCCTACCTGGCGGCCTCGGTTCTGTTCATCCTGGGTCTGCGAAGCCTCACCCGACCTGACCAGGCCCGCCGGGGAATGAACCTGGCTGCCCTGGGAATGCTGATCGCCATCGTCGGCACCCTGGTCAAAGCGGAGGTGATCAGTTACGGATGGATCGCGGTCGGTCTGATCGTGGGGTCGATCATCGGCTATCCGCTCGGCATGTGGGTGCCAATGACGGCGATGCCGCAGCGAATCGCCTTTTCTCACATGTTCGGAGCGCTGGCGGCCACCCTGGTCGGCGTCGCCGAGTACTACACGGACATCAGCGAGGGCCACGCCATATCGGTCGGCAAGATGGCTGCCCTCGGATTCGAGGTCCTGTTCGGAGCCTTGACGGTCACCGGCAGCTTGGTCGCCTTCGGCAAGCTGGCCGAGTTCATCCCCGGCAGGCCACTGACGTATAAAGGCCAGAACCTGGTGAACCTGGCG
>DATHSX010000202.1:0-1566 GCA_035463935.1 Acidimicrobiia bacterium
GATTGTCGAAGAGGTGCTTGGTAGCCGAGTCGTTGACTGCCACCACCGGGAGCCGGAGGGTGCCGTCGGCGGCCATCGCCCGCAGCCGGATCACCCCGGTGGTGGTCTCCTCGGTCGACCCGATGGGGTGGAGATCGGTGCGCTGCGTGTGCAGGAGCGTGGCCAGGTCGGCGCCGTCATCCATGGTGATGTCCGGGGCCATGTCGAGGACCGCATTGATGTGCTGGTAGTAGAGGTCGTCGTCCTCACCCCGGACAGCAAATACCGGGATCCCTTCTGCCACGAGGGCAGCCGCCACATCGTCCTGGGTCGAGAGCGGGTTGGAGGCGCACAACGCCACCCGGGCCCCGCCCTCCCTCAGCGCCAGCATTAGGTTGGCCGTTTCCGCGGTGACATGAAGACAGGCAGCCACCATGAGCCCCTTCAACGGCTCCTCTTTGATGAAGCGCTCGCGGATCGTCTTCAGAACGGCCATCCGCCGTCCTGCCCATTCGATCCGTCGGGCCCCTTCGGGGGCCAGCGCGGAATCGGCGATGTCGTAGTTCACATGACTCCCTTGATTTCTTGCTTCGACTGGGCAGTGCGACTTTCGGGCCCGGCCGCTTCGGCCAGCCGCCGCTTCAGGTCCTCGATGGCAGCCACCGGGACCGGGTCGACACCGGCCCGGATCGCCAGTTCGAGAGACACCAGATCTCCCATGGCGGTGAGGCTCACCATCCGTTCGAGCGGCGAGTCGCCCTGCGACCACACCTCCCCGACCCAATTCACGTCTCCCCCGGTTACTTCGGCGGTATGGGCAAAACGGGCCGCCACGCCCGGCGGCTCCCCCCGGTCGCGCAGCGCGACGATCCCTACCCGGCGTCTGGTCAGCGTGGCGAGCGATGTCCAGGACACGATCTCGTTGTGGTCCAGCTCGGGCAGAAGTGAGTACCAGGCGGGCCATTTGGCGTTCTCGTTGATCTGAGTCTTCCAGCGCTGGGCAACCGGCCCCGCCAGCCCGGTCCCCGCATACACCCCGACGATCCTTCCCTCCAATCCCTGGGCGAGGTCCCCGGCCAATCCCCACCCGACGCCGCCGGGACCCACAACGGTGTCGGCCGTCTGGGCGGCAGCGTGCAGATGCTCCGAAGTCACGCCGACCACCCCGGGGCCCAGGAGTCGCAGAAGCGACCCGAGCAGGTAGCCCAGTGCCGCCCTGGGCTGGAGACCCGGCGGCACCCCGATGCTGGGCCAGCCGCCTCGCCCGGCCCACTCGGCCAGGGTGCCCCCGCTGGTGACGACCGCCGGAGTCAGACCGGCTTTGATCGCGGCCTCGACCACCGACAAGGTCTCTTCGGTGTTGCCCGAGTAGGAGAGGGCGATCACCTGCGGTCGGGTGCCCGCCGCCCAGGCTGGAAGTCCGTATGTCTTGTGAACGGCCAGGGGCCGGTTGGAGAGGGCGGCGGCGAAGTCCGCCGAGATACCCGACCCTCCCATTCCGGCCACCAGCAGATGCTCGAGTCCTTCGAGTACGGGAGGGTCGACCTCTGCGGCCCAGCGCAGCTGACTGCCGAAACCGCCGATCAT
>DATHSX010000203.1:0-1872 GCA_035463935.1 Acidimicrobiia bacterium
CCTCCGGGTTCCCCGGGGGCAGCTCAGCCTCCTCCACCAGCATCACCGGGATCCCGTCCTCGACCGGGTACCGGCGCCGGCAGACCTGACAAACCAACCGCGACGCCGGCTCGTCTTCGGTCAGATCGCCCTGATCGACTGGACAGACGAGGATCTCGGCCAGGAGCGGGTCGATCAGTGACATCGCTCAGGCCCCCACCAGTTCTCGGACTTCGGAAACGAGTTGGGAGACCGCGCCAGGATCTGGTCCCTCGACGTTGAGCCGCAATAGCGGTTCGGTGTTGGAGGGCCGGAGATTGAACCACCGGTCGGGCCAGGAGACCGTCAATCCGTCCAGACGATCGATCTCGGCCGCCCCGAAAGCCGCCGCGACCTTTTCGGTGGCCCCGCCCTGGTCGTCCACCCTCAGGTTGATCTCGCCCGAAGCCGAGTAGGGCTCGACCTCCTGACGAATCCGGGAGAGCTGGCGGCCGTCCTCCGAGATCACCTGGAGGAGAACAAGCATGGCGAGCATTCCCGAGTCGGCCCGGAAGTTGTCGGCGAAGTAGTAGTGGCCGGAATGCTCTCCGCCGAAGACGGCCCCGGTCTCGGCCATGACCTGCTTGATGAACGAGTGTCCGACCCGGGTCCGGACGGGTATGCCGCCAAATTTGCGGATGGTTTCCGGCACGGCCCGGGAGGTGATCAGGTTGTGAACGATAGTCGCCCCGGGCCGCCGGACCAGAAACCAACGAGCGATCAAGGCTGTGGTGGTGCTCCCGGAGAGGGGGTTGCCGGCATCGTCGATGAAGAAGGCCCGATCGGCGTCGCCGTCGAACGCCACGCCCAGGTCGGTCTGTTGATCCCTCACGAGGGCGATGAGGTCGACCAGGTTCTCGGGCTGGAGAGGGTCGGCGGGATGGTTGGGGAAGGTCCCATCGGGTTCCAGATAGAGCCCGATCAGGGTGGGCGGGATCCGGCCGAAGACCTGCTCGACCACCACCCCTGCCATGCCGTTCCCGCCATCCACGGCCACCCGGAGATCGGCCATCCGGGCCGGTTCGACGATTGCCAGGAGATGGTTGACGTAACCCTGACGGGGATCGAAGGAGCTAACGGTTCCCCCGCCCGGTCCGGTCGCCACCCCCGCGACCACCATGCGCTCGATCTCGGCCAGTCCGGTGTCCTCGCCGACCGGCGCCGCCCCGGCCCGGCACAGCTTCAGGCCGTTGTACTCGGGCGGATTGTGCGAGGCGGTGATCATTACTCCGGGCATCGACCGGGAGCCTGACACGTAGTACACGGTGTCGGTGGCCACCTCCCCCAGGTCCAGCACGGAGGAGCCTTGTGAGGTGACTCCCTCGATCAGAGCCGCGGCCAATCCTGGGGATGAGGAGCGGCAGTCCCGTCCGACCGCCACCTCGCTGGCCCCGGTGAGGAGGGCAAAAGCCGCGCCTACGCTATGGGCCAGTGCGGGGGTCAACTCACCGGAATCCGTGCGCCCCCTGATGTCGTATGCCTTGAAGACTCCAGCCATGCGACTCGGGATTGTACGGGGCCACCCGCTGCTTAACTCCCCGACCGATGACCGAGCCGTCCCGGCCCAAGCTCTCGGTGGTGATGCCGGCCTTTCAGCTAGGTCCGGTGATCGAGGCCAACATCCGCCGGGTGGCGGCGGTCTGCGCCGGGATACCCGGCACCGAGATCGTGGTCGTCGACGACGGCAGCACCGACGACACCTACAGAGAGGCGAGCAGGGCGGCGTCGAGTCTCCCCGAAGTGGTCCTGGTACAGCATCCCCGGAATCGGGGCAAGGGGGAGGCGCTCTTCACGGGAGCCCGCCGGGCTCGGGGTGATCTGATTGCTTTCCTCGATGCCGATCTCGACCTGCCT
>DATHSX010000204.1:0-7987 GCA_035463935.1 Acidimicrobiia bacterium
GGCGATACCGAACATCGCTGAGGGGCGGCGATGGCACCTGCGGTCCGGCCGGAGTTAGCCTGGCTCGATGGCCGGTGACGAACAGCAGATTCTCGCCGCGGTGCTCGACTGGAGTGACCGCGAGGTGCCGTTCGCGTTGGCCACCGTCGTGGGCGTGCGGGGCTCCACGTATCGAGGATTGGCGGCCCGCCAGCTGGTGGCCGCCGACGGGGGCTCGGTTGGTACAGTCTCGGGCGGCTGTCTAGACACCGATCTGGCTGCGGTAGCCACCCGGGTCATTGCCTCCGGACGTCCCGAGTTGGTGGAGTTCGATCTCACTGCCGATGACGAGGCCGTGTGGGGGTGGGGGATCGGCTGTAACGGTGCCACCGAGTTGTTGGTGGAGCCAGCCAACTCGGCCCGCAGCCTGGCAGAACTTATGGCCGGACCGGTCGTGGCGATCCTGCATGGGCTGACGGGTAACGAACTGGGTACGCATCGGGCCGTGGGGGTCGATGACGCCGTGTGGAGTGGCGAGGTGACTGCGGCCCGAATCGAGGGCAGGCATCGTCGCTTGGCCCACCAGGGCAAGCTCTATCTGCTCGAGGTGGTTGCGGGCCGCCCCCGGCTCGTGGTGTGCGGGGCGGGGCATGACGCGGTGCCCCTGGTGCGGATGGCCGCGGATCTGGGCTACGAGGTGACGGTGGTGGACGATCGACGGCCATTCCTCTCCCCGGAGCGTTTTCCCGGAGCGGCGGCGCTGGTGCATTGCCTCCCGGCCGATCTCTCCACCCACGTCCCCTTCGACCCGGGAACTGCGGTGGTGATCATGTCCCACAACTACCTCCGTGACCTCGACTTCCTCGGCTCGCTTCTGGGCACGCCGGTGTCGTACATCGGTTGCCTGGGACCGGGCGAGCGTCTCGAACGTCTGCTCAAAGATCTGGCCGTTGCCGGCCGCGAGGTGACCGATGACGACCTTGAGCGCTTGCACGGCCCCGCCGGTCTCGACCTTGGGGCCGAAGGCCCGGTGGAGATCGCCTGGTCGGTGTTGTCCGAGGTCATGGCCGTGCGGCGGAAAGCGACCGGAGGCTCGCTGGTGAGGAAGAAGGGTCCCCCCGAGCTACGCCGGTTACCGTAAAGGCAGGAGAGGCACACATTGCAGATCACCCAGGACTTCGAAGTGGCGCGCCCCGTTGCCAGCGTGTGGGAGATGCTTCAGGACGTGCCCGCGGTGGCTCAGTGCCTCCCCGGTGCGACGCTGAGCGAGGACAAGGGCGGCAATCTCTATGCCGGCAGCATTTCGGTCAAGCTCGGTCCCATCGCGGCCACCTTCGAAGGCGAGGCGACGGTGACGCCTGATCTGCAAGGGCGTCGCGGCTCGATCGACGGCCGTGGGGTCGACAAGAGAGGGGGGAGCCGGGGACAGGTCAAGGTCACCTACGAGTTGATGCCGAGTGAGGCTGGGGGGACCCTGGTCTCGATCAACGCTGACGTCACTTTGGCGGGCCCCGCCGCCCAGTTCGGTCGCACCGGTCTCATCAACGAGATGAGCCGACGTCTGATCGGCGATTTTGCCACCTGCCTGGAGGCCAAGATGGCGGCCCCCACCGAAGCGGAGGCTCAGGCCATCGCCGCCCCGGAGGTGAAGCCGCTCCGTCTGCTCTGGCACAGCCTGGTCGCCTGGATCAAGCGCCTGTTCCGCCGGTGATCGGCCACCTCGTCCGGCGGCTTAGGCGGTGGCTGCGCGCCTGCCTGACCTTCGGCCTGGTCGTGGTCGCGAGTGGATGCTCGGGACCGGCTACCCCGCCCGACCCGCGGCAAGTGACGGTGCGGATGCTCGACAACACCTTCGATCCGGTTGCGATGCGGGTCCCGGTTGGGGGATCCGTCACGTTCGTAGGCGCCGGTCGCAACCCCCACAACGCGGTTGCTGCCGATGGCTCCTGGAGCACCGAGACCGAATTCGGCTCACTCGAACAGAGGGAAGGTGACTCCTCCACCGTCAAGTTCGACCACCCGGGGGAGTATCTCTTCTTTTGCACCTTTCACGGGACGGCCGATGGTCGAGGCATGGCCGCCCGCCTGCTGGTCGGCGACGTCAACGCCTCCGCCGCGGCGCAGGGGGCAGCCACGACCAGGGCACCGCCCCGGTGGTCAGGCCTGACCGTCCGGGTTCCGGAGGAGCATGCGACCATACAGGCGGCAGTTGACGCCGCCGGGCCCGGGGACCTCGTGTTGATAGCCCCCGGCATCTACCGCGAGGCGATCGAGGTCAACACGCCGGGGTTGGTGATCCGGGGGCGGGACCGCAACGCGGTGGTGATCGACGCCGGCTTCGAGGCGGAGAACGTCATCGACGTCTACGCCGATGGCGTGGCCGTGGAGAACCTCACGGTCCGCAATGGCACTGCCAACGGTGTCTACTGGGGAGGTATACGCGGCTATCGCGCCTCGTATGTGACTGCGGTCGACAACGGCGACTACGGAATCTACGCCTTCGACTCGTCGGACGGGTTGTTCGAGCACTCCTACGCCTCCGGTTCTCCCGACTCCGGGTTCTACATCGGCCAGTGCGATCCCTGCGAGGCCGTGATCGACGGAGTAGTGGCCGAGTGGAATGGTCTCGGCTATTCGGGAACCAATGCCTCGGGGGATCTGTTCATCATCAACTCCGTGTGGCGGTACAACACCGCCGGGATAGTTCCCAACACACTCGATTCCGAGCTCTTGCCGCCTTTTCACGATGTGACCATCGCCGGCAATCTGGTCCATGACAACGACAACGCTTTGGCACCCATGAAGGACGCGCAGTGGTCGGGGCTGGGCAACGGAATCCTGCTCGCTGGTGGCAACACCTCTCTGGTCGTTCGGAACCGGGTCGTCAACCATCTGGTCAACGGGATCGCCATTACCCCCAATCTCGACACCAACTTCTGGACGAGTTCGTACAACCGCATCGAGGGCAACGTGGTCGAGGGCTCGGGCCGGGCCGACCTGGCGTTGGCCGGCCCGGCCGGGCCAGGCAATTGCTTCACGGGCAACGACGTCGCCACCACGCTTCCCGTGGGACTGCAGGCGCTCGCCACCTGCGACGGCCTCCGGCTGCCCCTGCTGTACGAGCTGGCGGGAACGACCGAGCAGCTGGGCAGGGTGATGGAGAATGGACTCGGTCTCCGCCCCGACAACCCGGTCGGCTCGGCTCCCGGACCCGGCCCCCAGGAAAACCTTCCCGGCGGGGCCGATGCGCCGGTGGTACCGGCTGTTGACGTCTTCGCCTCCCATCCCGTCAGCCTCGATTCGATCGTTGTGCCCGACCTCCCCGCCGGCCTGACGGTCGATCAACCGAAAGGAGTCACAGTGTTCGGAGTTCTGATGGGGTCGGTCACCTCGGTCTTCTTCGGGCTCTATGCATACTTGCTGCCGTTCGTCCTCTACGCCGCCTGGGTCACGATTGCGCTCTGGGACCTGG
This sequence comes from Acidimicrobiia bacterium, assembly GCA_035463935.1. Classification (GTDB taxonomy): domain Bacteria; phylum Actinomycetota; class Acidimicrobiia; order Spongiisociales; family ZC4RG35; genus DATEEG01. The sequence goes on from DATHSX010000204.1 coordinate 3,452, forward strand.
CTCGCAGCGGGCGAGCCCGGGGCACGATGATCGCATGGTCGGCGGCGATCTTGCTGGTGCCGTTCCTCGGCGTCGTCCTCTACTACCTGATCGGACGGTCACAGATCCCCGGCTGGCAGCGCATGCTCCTCGTGTTCGGCGGCTTGGGGGCCTATCTGCTGATACTGGCGGCGGGTGCCCTGGTGGGAGGAATCGTTTAGGCAGGGCGTCTGCGGCTAGGCGCGCCCGCGCTCTGAAGGCTCCTCAGCCCTGAACGGGCGTGGTCGGGGGCCCGGACGGTGGGCGCCGCACCCCCTTCCTCTTCAGGACCGGGTGGGGGACCGGCACGCCTTTTTCCAGCTGATTGACCAGCAGCTTGTACACCCTGCCACCCACTAGCTCGACCAGCTCCTGGCGCAGCGATCGATAGACCGGTTCTCCGCCCACAAAGGCCAGGGGACTATCGGTGCACCACCAGGCGAACTCCTTGCCCCCGTCGCCCCAGTCCCGCCGCTTCCACTCGCGCAAGATGGCGGTCGTGTGGCCGTGCGAGTCCGTCTCCTCTTCGAGTCGCAGCGGAAGCTGCCAGCACACGTTCGGTTTCCAATCGAGGGGCCGTTCGCCGGCCTGCAACGCGCCCAAATGGAGGGCACAACCCGCCCCGGCGCCAAAGCCTGGCCGGTTGAGGAAGATGCAGGCGTCGCCTACCAGCCGGGTGCTCTTGTCGTCCTTGCCCCGTCGGCGCCAGAAACGCTCACCGGCCTTCCGGCGGTGCTGCCAGTTGTCATCGGTGAGGAGAGCCGCGTGCTTTTCGACGTTCTGCAGGTCCGCATCATCGACGAACCAGGCACCCATCGAGCAACAACCCTGCTGCAACTCGGGGGTGGGGGTGGTGTAGATGCCCTGGCATCCGCGCCCGTAGATGCAGGTCCACGACGAGCGAAGAAACGAGGCATCGAACATCCAGGTCTTGTCCTCGTCGGGGTCGGCGAATGCGATGTAATCGTGAAGATCGGCGGGCACCGGCATGCGGGCGCGATCGTAGGCCGCGAGCAGCCATCTCTCAGGAGACGGTGACCGATACGGTGGCCGTGCTGCATTCTCCCTGGGCGTTGCACACCTGATAGGTGAAGGTCGTTACCCCGATGAAGTCGTCGGGCGCGGCGTAGCGGATCTTGCCACCACCTCCTACGACGGCTGTCCCCGCGGCCGGGGGATTCACGATCGCGAGCGAACTTTGATCGAGGGAGCCACCGTCATTGAGGAGAACGGGGATATTGATCCGATCGCTGGGGCGGGTAGCCGCGGCGTCGTCGACCGGCACGGGAGCCGAAGAAGCCGTCGTCGTGGTGACGCTGGTGGTCGTCGTAGTCGTGCTCGCAGATGTGCTGGTCGTGGCGGGGGGGCGAGTCGTGGTGGTTGTGGTGAGAGTCGTGGAACTCGCAGCTTCAGGCGTGGTGGAGGTCGATGGACCGAGCGTGGTCTCGCTCGCAGCTGGCGGCGGGAGAGTCGATTGGCTCGCGGGGGCGGATGCCGCGCCGCCCGCTCCCAGCGCCTCGGGCGGGATCGCCGAGGCGGCGGATGCGTGGTGGGCGGGCAAGGGCTGGAGCCAGTCGGCAAAGGCGAGGTCGGAGAAGGGGAGCAACACCCCGCTACCGGCGGTGACCGTGACCAATCCCGCGGTCAGCACGGTGGCGACATCCCGGCCGAGGGCCTCCAGGGGGCGCAGCAGTGGCAGGTCCGCCAAAGCCGCCAGCGGTCCGGTGGACCAGCGCAACCGGCCTAGAGCGACGTTGATGAGGGCTCGCACCACTCGAGGATCGAACTGGGTGCCCGCGTGGAGGGCTACCTCGATGCGCGCCCGGGAATGGGTCATGCGGGCCTGATAGGTTCGCCCGGAGATCATCACGTCGTAAGCATCGGCCACCGCCACGATGCGGGCGCCGAGGGCGATGTCGTCTCCGCTGAGGCCATGGGGGTAGCCCTCGCCATTCCAGCGCTCGTGGTGATGTTCGATGGTCAGAGCCCACGGCCCCAACCAACCAGCGATCGGGGCGATCAGCTTCATTCCGGCGATCGGGTGCTGGCGAATGGCATGCCACTCGTCCTCGTCGAGCCGGCCCGGTTTGTTGAGGATCTCAGCGGGCACCTCCAGCTTGCCGACGTCATGCAGCAGGGCCGCCCAGCGGAGCTTGTCGCGCTCGTCCGGTGAAATCCCCAGTTCCTCGGCGAGGAGGTCGGTGTAGGCCCGGGTCCGCTCCGAATGGCCCCGGGTGCGTCGGTCATGCTTGGAGAGAGCGGCCGACAGGGCGAGGATCAGCTCGGCCGCCTCGGCCAGGTTTCGATCACCGGTCGCGGCGGCCTCGTTGAGTCGCTTGCGAAGCTGGGTGATGTTCCCGGCCTGCAGGGCGACCCGGAAACGCGAAGGCGCCCTGTCAGGGAAGACCAGCGTGAGCCGCAGGAGCGCCGAGAGCGGTATCAACCTCCGAGTGAAGCGCTCGGCTATGTGGGCGGCCACGCTCGCGGTGACGATCACTACCACCCACCATCCGGCTACCCCGGCCGGAGTCGTGGGCGGGTCCATCTGCCCGGCCGCCACTGAGCCCGCCAGATACCCTGCCACCAGCGGAACGGCGAACGCCAGGACGCGCAGCACCAAGGCGGTCCCATTGCGGGATCGCCATCGATTGGTGCTGGGTTCCCCAGGAAGGGTTTCCGGGTTAGTCACCGATACAGATGTATCGGGTCGTCAACGGTTGGTGTTGAGTCGTAAGGGAGCGGTCGCGGGGGGTCTAGCGACCTGTTAGCTGAGCAGGCTGGGGTCGGGCACCTCGGGATCGATGCCATACCGGCGACAGGCATCGGACACGGATTGCGGCCCGAGCTTTCCGTCCCTAACCAGGGCCGAGAGCACTGCCACCACCACGTGACCGTGGTCGATCTCGAAGAATCGCCGCAGGCGGTCGCGGCCGTCCGACCGGCCAAAGCCGTCGGTTCCCAATGTCACGAACCTGGCCGGCACGTAGCGGGCGATCTGGTCCGGTACGAGTTTCATGAAATCCGTCACCGCCACGATCGGGCCTCCGGCACCAGACAGGATTGAGGTGACCGCCGGGGTTCGCATTGGTTGGCCCGGGTGAAGCCGGTTCCACCGGTCGACTCCCAGCGCTTCGACGCGGAGCTTCTGGTAGGAGGTCACCGACCACAACTCGGCCCCGATCCCGTAGTGATCGGCCAGTTCCACCTGAGCTTTGCGGGCCGCGAGGTTGGCCGTCCCGGAAAACAGGATTGTGGCCCGTAGCAAAGTGCCGGCGGGGGCGGGGCTCCAGCGATAGATCCCTGAGACGATCCCCTCGGCCACGCCCTCGGGCCGGGGCGGCTGGGGGTGATTCTCGTTGTAGAGCGTGAGGTAGAAGAACACGTCCTCGGGCGCCGGGCCGTACATCCGCGCTAGCCCGTGCTCGACGATGGTGCCGACCTCGTAGGCAAAAGCCGGGTCGTAAGCCTCGCAGGCGGGGTTGGTGGCGGCGAGAACCAGGCTATGGCCGTCCTGATGCTGCAGGCCCTCGCCGGCGAGGGTGGTGCGGCCTGCGGTTGCCCCCAGTAAGAAACCGCGGGCACGGGCGTCTCCGGCCAGCCAGGCCAGGTCGCCGATCCGCTGGAACCCGAACATCGAATAGAAGATGAAGAACGGGACCATCGGAACTCCCCGAACGGCGTAGCTCGTGGCCGCGGCGATCCAGCTAGCCATCGATCCCGCCTCGGTGATGCCTTCCTCGAGGATCTGGCCGTTCTGGGCCTCGACGTAGGACAGCAGCAGCTTGGCATCGACCGGTTCGTACAGCTGGCCCCCGCTGGCATAGATCTTGAGCTCCCGGAACAGGGCATCAATCCCGAAGGTGCGAGCCTCGTCGGGCACGATCGGCACCACCCGGGGCCCAAAGCCCGGAGTGCGGGCCAGATTGCGGATCAAGCGGGTAAAGGCGGTCGTGGTCGAGGCCTCGACCTTGCCGGATCCGGCATAGATCTCGTTGAAGGCGTCGGCTCCCGGCAATGACAACGGAATCCGAATGGTGGTCTGTCGGGAGGGCAGATAGCCGTTGAGAAGCTTGCGCCGCTCGTGCAAGTACTGCTGTTCGGGGGAGCCTTCGCCCGGACGCAGATAGGGCGGTTCCTTGTCGCCTTCCAGCGCCGACTCGGGTATCTCCTCCTGGAGGTGCAGCCGCTCGCGCAGTTCGCGGAGCTGGGCATTGGTCAGCTCCTTGATCTGGTGGGTGGCGTTGCGACCCTCGACATCGGGCCCCAGCGTCCACCCTTTGATGGTTTTTGCGAGTATGACCGTGGGTGCCCCGGTTAGCTCGGTGGCCAGGTTGTAGGCGGCGTAGATCTTGCGGTAGTCGAGGCCACCCCTCCGCAAGCTCCAGATCTGCTCGTCGCTCCAACTCTCTACCAGCGCCAGAGCCCGCGGATCCTTTCCAAAGAAGTTCTGGCGGACAAAGGCCCCATCTTCTGCCTTGTACCGCTGATATTCGCCGTCCACGGTGTCGTTCATGATCT
>DATHSX010000205.1:0-3347 GCA_035463935.1 Acidimicrobiia bacterium
CCACCCGGTTCGCACACCCACAAGGTCCAGACGGCGGACGCTCTGCTCCTCACCAACCATGAACTGTTTCGCAGCACTGAGCCCGCTCCGGTGGGAATGGCGATTTACGACCTGTCCGACCCCTTCGCTCCCCGCCAGATCGGCTTCTTCGACACGGGGGGCCGGGGAATCCACCGGATCGTCTGGGAGGGCGGGCGGTTCGCGTATGTGTCAGCCACGCCGGCCGGCTTCACCGGCCGGATCTGGGTGATCGTCGACCTGATCGATCCCAGCCGACCCACCGAGGCCGGTCGCTGGTGGTGGCCCGGGATGTGGACGGGTGGGGGCGAGGCCCCCGATTGGCCGGACGCAGAGGACCGCCAGGTTCATCACGCGATGGTTCATGGCGACCGGGCCTATGTCGGCATGTGGGATTCGGGCATGGTGATACTCGACCTGAGCGACCTCGCCCGGCCCCGGATGCTCTCTCATCTGACCTGGCTCGAAGGTGGCCACACCCACACCTGTCTGCCCTTGCCGGGCCGGTCGCTGGTCGTGGTGACCGATGAGGCGATAACCGAGGGATGCGCCGGCCCGGCTCACATGGTCCGGGTGGTGGATGTGGCAGACGAAACCGATCCCCGGGTGCTGTCGATCTGCCCGGTTCCCCAGGGTGATTTCTGCGAGCGAGGATTGCGATTCGGGGCGCACAACTTGCACGAGAACCGCCCTCACAGCTACCGCAGCGAGCGGCTGATGTTCGCCACTTACTTCAACGCCGGCCTGCGGGTCTATGACCTGGCCGATCCGGCCGTGCCCGTCGAGATCGCCCACTGGCTTCCGAAGTGTCCGCCGGGCCAGCAGGCCTGCCAGATCAACGACGTCTTCGTGGGCGAGGACCACCTGATCTACGTGACCGACCGGGTGAACGGGGGGGTCTACATTCTCCGACCTGAACCCTCCCTCGACGGGGTCATGAGCGGGGCGGCGTCGACCTAGCCCAGCCCGTCGGTGACCGGGGCGTCTTCGGGTGTCAGTTCCAGCCCGCACGACTCAGCCTGCATGGTGAGCAACCGTATGAAGTCGTCCTCGCCGTAACCACGCCCGATCAACGCCATGATGATCTGGTGAACGAGGGCCGCGGTCGGAAGCGGCACTCCGTATTGTCGTCCGGCTTCCAGCCCGAGCTCGAAGTCCTTGCGGAGCAGGTGCCCGGTGAAGGTGGGGGTGAAGTCGAGCTTGACAATGGCCGGGGTCTTGTACCTGGTGAAGGTTGAGCCCATCACGCTCATGTTGATGAACTCCATGTAGTCGGCCCTGGACACTCCCGCCCGTTCGGCCATGGTCGCGGTCTCTGCCAGGGTCTGGGAGACGATTCCCAGCATCAGGTTGTGGCAGATCTTGACGAGGCGGGCGGCGTCTCCCTCCCCCACGTAGGACACTCCCTGTCCGAACAACTCGAGGAAGGGCTGGGCTTGCTCGAAGGCCTCCCGGGGGCCGGAGGCGACGACGGTCAGACGTCCCGATGTGACCACCTTGGGATTCCCGCTAACAGGAGCGGCCAGCAAGGCACAACCTCGCTCCAGGGCCGCCGCGCGCACGCGTTCCGAGGCGTCGGCCGAAACCGTGGAGGCATCGATCAGGACCCGGGGAGCCGCTCCGGAGACCGAAAAGAGCCCGTCCCGGCCGGTGGTCACCTTCAGGAAGGCCGCCGGGTCCGCCACCATGGTGAAAACCAGATCGCGATCGGCCAGTTTGGCGGGCGAGTCGACGATATGGGCGCCGAGATCCTCCAGCCCTGCCACCTTTTCCCGGGTGCGGTTGTAGACGCTGAGGTCGACTCCGGCCGCCAGCAATCTCCGGCAGAGGGCCTCGCCCATCCGCCCCGCCCCGATCCAGCCAACCGTTGTCTCCAAGCCAGCCGTCATGTCCGACATCCTGTGATCGTCGCGTTGCAAACGATTGTGACAAGCGGCCCGACCCGAGTCAAGTGGCGGCATTCATTCCCGGGCGAGTACCACGGCCACCGTTCCGGCCAAGACCAGCAGGGTGCCCAAAATTAACGGCGGACTGATCCGTTCGATCGGCTCCCGAAAGACCAGGGGCACCAGGGCGAGCACCACCAGCACGGCCAACTGCTGGAGGCTGAGGGCGACCGCGACGGTGGTCAGGGAGTACGACAACCATTGCGCCGAGATCGCTACCGCCCCGGTGATGCCTCCGGTCGCCATCCATAGCAGCGCCCGTCGGGGAATCCGGCTCCGGCGCCACCATCCGGTCGCGGCGAGGCCCAGGGCATACGTGATCACGGTGAAGATGATTCCCACGGTGAGGCCCAGGATGGGGGCGTCGAGCCCGCGCAGGCCCAGCCTGATCAGAAGCGGGCTGCTGCCCCACAGCAACGCCACCGTGAGGGCGTACCCGGGATGTGACCAGTTGCCTCCCGGCGCGGACGCGCCGGACAGTGACAGCAGGACGACCCCGGCCACCACCACGATTACCCCCAGGCCCATGAGCAGGCTGAGGGGCTCATCGAGGAAGATCGCGGCCAGCACCGCTCCCACCAGCGGTGCGGCCGAAACCAGGGCGCCGGTCCGGGCCACCCCGACCTTCTGCTGGCTCAGCGCCAGCAGGGTCCACCCTCCGCCAAAGTGGAAGAAGGTGGCGATGGCAAAGCAGCCCAGCGCCCACAGGGGCGCCTCGGCCAGGCGGGCGAGCTGGCCGGTCACGATGACTCCGGCCGCCAGCACCACCCCGACGACCACCAGCAGTCCGAAGGCGGTTCGAAAAGCGTCGACCAGCTGATTCGATTTGCGATTGAGAATCTGGGTGACGCCGAACCCGAGGGCGGCGATCAGCGCCCAGGCCACGCCGCTCAGGAGGCGCCTGCCAAGGTGAGCCTGGCCGTCAAGCGATCAGTCCCAGTCAAGAAAGCCAGGCAGGCGGCCGCGGTCGCGCAACGTCCCGACGATCCCCTGCGGAAAGAACAGGAGCACCACCAACATAATCACGCCGGTCACCACGATGTTCAGTTCGTTCGATCCGAACTGAGATACGGAGATTTCGTTCAGGGCCACGAGCAGCACGGCCCCCACCACCGGACCGGCCACCGTGCCGCGACCGCCGATGATCACCATGAGCACCATCTGCGCAGCCACTCCGATGATGAAAAAGATGGTGGGACGCAGGTAGGTGAGCGAGTAGCCCCAGATGGCACCGGCCGCCCCGACGAAGAATGCGCTGAGAGAGAAGGCGGCGATCTTCATGCGTCGGGTGTCGATGCCCGCCACCTCGGCCTTGATCTCGTCCTGGGCGATGGCCCGGAGGGCCAGGCCGAACTTGGAGTGGGCTACCCGGTAACCCAGATA
>DATHSX010000206.1:0-11545 GCA_035463935.1 Acidimicrobiia bacterium
GGTGGACGAGGTCGAGGAACGCTATGAGGTCCTCGCCGCGGTCTCGGACCTGGGACCCGGTCGGATGGTGGTCTTCTCGGCCGATCTGGGAAAGGAGCGCCCGGTCATCGGCAGCCTGGTGGCTGTGTACCCCGGGGCCAACTGGCATGAGCGGGAGGCCCACGAGATGTTCGGAATCGAGTTCGCCGGCCATCCCCAGCTCCGCAACCTCTACTTGCCCGACGGCTTTCAGGGCCACCCTCTGCGCAAATCCTTTCCCTTGCTGTCTCGCGAGGTGAAGCCGTGGCCGGGGAAGGTCGACGTGGAGGGCATGCCGGGCAAAGGGGACGAACCGGACGAAGCGTCGATCGAGAACCCGGAGGCGTGATGGGACCGGGAGTGAGCGTCGACCAGGACCTGGTTCGTCACCTCTCCGAGGCGTCGGTCTCGGTCGAATTACAGACCCCGGAGATGACCCTCAACATCGGGCCGCAGCATCCCTCCACGCACGGGGTGCTCCGCCTGGTCGCCCGGGTCGACGGCGAGCGCACCCATGACGTGCAACCGGTGATTGGTTACATGCATCGCGGGTATGAGAAGATCTCCGAAGTCCGCAGCTACGCCCAGATCACCGCCCTCATCAACCGCATCGACTGGGTTTCGGGCTACGCCAACGAGATCCCCTTCGTTGTGGCCGCCGAGCGCCTGATGGAACTCGAGGTCCCGGCCCGCGCTCAATACATCAGGCTGATACTCACCGAGATGGCTCGGATCTGCTCGCACCTGGTCTTCAACGCCTCGTATCCACTGGAACTGGGGGCCGCCACACCGTTGTTCTTCGCGCTGCGTGACCGGGAGCGGGTGCTCGATCTGATCGAGTCGGTGACCGGAGGACGGTTTCACCCCAACTTCAACCGGATCGGCGGGGTGAAACCCGCGGCCGGCGCCGGTGCCACCCAGAAGAAGGTAGTTCAGGATCTCCCCAAGACATTTCTCGGCGAGACCCGGGAGGCGATGGACAAGGTGCTCGCCACTGTCGATGAGCTCGAAGACCTGGTAGCCGGCAACGAGATCATCTTGGCCCGAACCAGAGGCGTGGGGGTCATCCCCGCCGATGTCGCCGCCGGGTTCGGGCTGTCCGGTCCCAACCTGCGGGCCTCGGGGATTCGCTTCGATCTCCGCAAGGTTGCGGACTACCTCCCCTACGACAAGTTCTCTTTTGAGGTCCCGATCGGGACCGCGGGGGACTGCTGGGACCGCTGGTACGTGCGCCTGCTCGAGATACGCCAGTCGGCGCGCATCGTGCAGCAGGCGATCGACGGGATCCCGTCCGGGCCTCTTCAAGCCAAGGTCCCCAAGGTGATCAAGGTCCCGAAGGGTGAGACCTATGTTCGGGCCGAAAACCCCAAAGGGGAAATGGGCTATTACCTGGTCTCCGACGGCGGCCAGGGCCCCTACCGGCTGAAGATCCGATCCGCCTCCTTCTCCAACATCTCGATCCTGCCCTGGATCCTCGAGGGTGCCCTCATCCCTGACATCATCGCGGTGATGGGAAGCCTCGATTTCGTGCTGGGAGACGTAGACCGATGAGCTGCCAAGGCGGCGGGCGGCAGGCGGCAGCGGTAAGTCGGTGGGCCGGCTCCTGTTTCCGACCGGCCCCCGCCGACTTCCGCGGGGAGATCCAACATCCGACTGCCGCCCCGAGGCTTCGCCATGGCTGAGCTCCTTTCCAACTTCTGGTTCCAATTAGCCCTCAAGCTCCTCATTGCCGCCGGGATCATCCCAGTGGTGGGGATGGTGATCGGATTCGCCGAGATGAAGCTCTCCGCCAAGATGCAGAGCCGGGTCGGCCCGTATTTCGCTGGCGGACGTTGGGGATGGGCGCAGCTGATTGCCGATGGGATCAAGTTCTTCCAGAAAGAGGACCTGGTTCCGGCCGATGCCGATCGTCCGGTGTACAAGTGGGCGCCGGCCCTGGTGTTGGTCTCGACCGTGGCGATACTGGTTCCGATCCCGCTCGGTCCCGACGTGGTGGGCCGCCACCTCGATCTCGGCATCTTCTACGCGCTGGCGGTGTCCTCCCTCTCCACCATCGGGGTGCTGATGGCCGGATGGTCCTCGGCCAACAAGTACTCGCTGATCGGGGGCCTCCGGGCGGCCGGCCAGCTGATCGCCTATGAGCTCCCGTTGGTGCTGGCGGTGGTGGGCGTGGTGATGCTCGCGGGGACCATGTCGCTCAATGGGATCGTCGCGGCCCAGGCCTCCTGGTTTTCCGAGCGGGGCTGGTCGCTCGGCCTCCCGTTCATCGTCGTTCAGTTCGTCGGGTTCGCAGTGTTCATCATCGCCTCGCTGGCCGAGCTGACCCGAATCCCGTTTGACATGCCGATCGCGGAGTCCGAACTGGTCATGGGATACGTCACCGAGTACTCCGGATTCCGGTTCCTGTTCTTCTTCCTGGCCGAGTTCGCCAACATGTTCTCGTTGTCGGCCATCGCCGCCACTCTGTTCCTCGGGGGTTACTGGGTGCCAGGGCTGAGCGAAACCCAGCTCAACATTTTCGGGCCGGTGATCCTCTTCGCCAAGATCGGCCTCCTGGTCTTCGCCATGATCTGGTTCCGGTGGACGTTTCCCCGTTTCCGGGAAGATCAGCTTCAGGGCCTGGCCTGGAAGTGGTTGATCCCGATCTCGCTGGCCAACATCCTCGCCACGGGTGTCATCAAGGTGGTGGCCTCATGATGACTCGGCGGCCAGATCTGCTACCCGGACAGGGTCTGTGGAAGGGGATGGCCGTCACGTTCAAGACGATGGTCAAAACCATCTTCTTGCCCGGGAAGTACCTGAATACCGTCAATTACCCGGTGGTCAAAGAGACTCCGGTGCCACGCGCCCGGGGGGTCATCGCCCTTGACCAGGAGGCGTGCACCGTCTGCATGTTGTGCGCCCGCCAGTGCCCCGACTGGTGCATCTACATCGAGGGGCACAAGGAGGAGAAGCAACCGGACAAACCGGGAGGCCGGGTACGGGTGCGGGCCACCCTGGATCGGTTCGACATCGACTATGCCCTCTGCATGTACTGCGGGATCTGCGTCGAGGTATGCCCCTTCGATGCCCTCTTCTGGAGTCCCGACTACGAGTACAGCGAGCATGAGATGGGGAGGATGCTCCACGACATGGATCGCCTCCAGGATTGGCTGGCCACGGTCCCCAAACCCCCCGAGATTTCCTCGTGAGTCGCCAGCCCGCAGTCGCCAGTCGGCCGGCCCGACGCTGGGGGCTGCGCCTGCGCCTTGCGTCGTCCGCTTGCGGACCCTCCCTGGAGGCCCTCCGTTGACGGTCGCGGCCTGGATTGCAGAGCCGGTGAACTGGGTCTTTGGCCTCCTGGCCCTGGCGGTGATCTTCTGCGGGTTCCGGGTCGTCACCAGTCAGAACGTGGTGCACGCCGCCCTCTTCCTGGTGGGCACCCTCGCCGCCACGGCGGGACTCTTCATCCTGCTCTCGGCCGAATTCGTCGCCTGGACCCTGGTACTCGTATACATCGGGGCCGTGATCGTGCTGTTCCTTTTCGGGATCATGATCACCCGGGCGCCGATGATTCGCGATGTGGGCCTTGACAATCCCCGGAGAAAGCTGGCGGCTGGCGTGGCGCTGGTCCTGTTCGGCGTTCTCTCCTGGGGATCGCTGCAGGCTTTCGCCGCCACCGAGATCTCCAATGTGGGGGAGGCAACTTCCACCCAGACTCTGGGCCTTGCGCTGCTGGGCCGGTTCGTGATCCCCTTTGAAGTCGTGTCCTTCGTCCTCCTGGCCGCGTTGATAGGAGGCATCACCATCGCCCGCAAGGACCTGACCCCGGCTGAGGAGGAACGGGAGGAGGCGGTATGAAAGAGCCGTCGATCGCGGAGGCATTGGCATGCTGTTGAACCAGTTCCTGATCCTGGCCGCGTTCTTGTTCTCGCTCGGGGTGTATGGCCTGTTGGTCCGCCGCAACGTGGTCCTGGTGCTGCTGGCGGTGGAGCTGATGCTCAATGCCGTCAACATCAACCTGATCGCCTTCGAATCGGTCCTGCGCAGCAGCGAAGCGGTGGGTCAGGTGTTCTCGATCTTCGTCATCACCGTGGCCGCAGCCGAGGTGGGAATCGGCCTGGCCATCGTGCTGATGATCTTCCGCAACCGGGCCTCGGCCAATGTCGACGAGTTCAGCCTGATGAGGTGGTAGTGCCAGACCGCAATTGGAGGTCGGAGGACCGAAGATGAGCCTCCTGTTCTCCGTCGCGCCGGACGAGATCCACTTCACCGACGGTGGCTTGTTGGCTCAGAACGCCGGTGTTCTCCTCGTGCTGCCCTTTCTCGCCTTCCTGCTGATCATCTTCTTTGGCAGGCGGATGAAGTACCTGGGGGCTGAGTTCGCCATCGGGGCGATGGCTCTCGGCTGGGTCTACGCCGTCGCCTTGCTCGTCCTCAACATCACCCGGGGAGTGGCTCGCGAAGTCCACTTCGAGATCGGGCGGATCGGGGCCCTGGGTGGCGAGCCATTGGTCTTCGAATTGGGGTGGGTGGTCGACGGGCTCTCCACCATGATGTTCGTGGTGGTCACCACCATTTCCTTGCTGGTGTTCATCTACGCCGTGGGGTACATGCGCGGCGATGTGCGGGTCACCTGGTTCTTTGCCGCCCTGTCGCTGTTCGCCGGGTCGATGCTGGTCCTGGTGGGGGCGCCCAATCTGGTCCAGCTCATCATCGGTTGGGAGGGGGTCGGGCTCGCCTCCTACCTCCTGATCGGGCACTACTGGGAGAAGAAAGAGAACTCCTCGGCTGCCATGAAGGCCTTCTACGTCAACAAGGTGGCCGACATCGGCCTCATCCTGGGGGCGGTCATCCTGGGCATCACCGTCGGCACCTTCCGGATCACCGAGGTCCTCGCGGCCGCTGAGGCGGGCCTGGCCGCTCTGGGGCCGGTGGCGGTGGCGGCCGGCCTGCTCGTCTTCTTTGGGGCCATGGGGAAAAGTGCCCAGTTCCCCCTGCACGTGTGGCTCCCCGACGCGATGGCTGGCCCTACGCCCGTCTCAGCACTGATGCACGCCGCCACCATGGTCACCGCCGGGGTCTATCTGGTGGCCCGCATGTTCCCCTTCTACGAGACCCTGGCTGCCGATGCCCGCGGCTGGATCCTGTGGATCGGGGCGGCCACCCTCTTCATCACGGGACTCATAGCTCTCGTCCAGGACGACATCAAACGGGTGCTGGCCTATTCGACCGTCAGCCAGCTGGGCTACATGGTCGCCGCCCTCGGGGCCGGGGGATATGCCGCCGGATTGTTCCACCTCTGGACCCACGCCTTCTTCAAGGCATTGCTCTTCCTCGGGGCGGGCTCGGTCATCCATGCGGTCCACTCCAACAACATGTCCGACATGGGCGGCCTGCGCCAGCACATGCCGGTCACCTACCGGACGTTCGTGGTCGGCTCCCTGGCGCTGGCTGGTATCCCTCCCCTGGCCGGGTTCTTCTCGAAGGACGAGATCCTCGCCAGCTTCAACCACGCGGGGGCCACGACTGTCCTCTGGCTGGGGGTGGCGGCCGCCTTCGTAACCGCCTTCTACACCTTCCGCATGGTGTTCCTCACCTTCCACGGCAATTACCTGGGACACGGTCATCCCCATGAATCTCCCCGGGTGATGACCGGGCCCCTCGTCGCCCTCGCCGTCGGGGCGGTGGCCGCAGGGTGGGTCAACATCCCCGGCATCTACACCGGTTTTCACCATTGGGTCGAAGTACGCGAGGTTTTCCGGCCCGAAGCGGCCCCGGCCTCTTTCGACCTGCTGGCCCTGATACCCGGGGTGGTCGCCGGCGTCCTCGGGATCGTCCTCGCCTACCTGGTCTTCAATCCTGAACGGCCCCTCCAGGCCCAACGGGATCGACTCGAGATCCCGCTCCTCTACCCGCTCTTGCGGCGCAAGTACTTCCTTGACGACCTCTACTGGCATGGCATCGTCGCCCCCATCAAGGGCCCGCTCGCCCGCGGGGTGGACTGGATCAACACTTACGTCATCGACGGGATCGTCAACGGTGCCGCCGGGCTGTCGCTTGCCCTCTCCCGCTTCGTCTACCGGGGCCTCGATCAGGCCGGGATCGACGGTCTGATAGGGGGGATCTCGGCCGCCGCCGACGCCACCGGGTCGTCGCTGCGAAGGATGCAGAGCGGGCGGGTGCAGCAGTACGCCACGGGGTTCGTGGTGGGAGCGCTGGTGCTGGTGCTGGGAATCGTGGTTTTCCGATAGGAGAGGGACTGATAGCAATGGAATTATTCAGCCAGTGGGGTCTCACCCTCGTGGTGTTCCTCCCCATCCTGGGGGCGGTGGTGATGGCCGCCATTCCCCGGGCCCGGGAGACGGCGGTCAAACGATTGGGGCTGCTGGTGAGCGCGGTCACCTTCCTGCTCTCCGTCGGCCTCCTCTTCAACTTCGACTACGGCCGGGCCTCCGAGTACCAGTTCGAAATGAACCGCTCCTGGATCAGCGCCATCAACGCCAACTACCACGTCGGGCTCGACGGGATCAGCCTCCCTCTTCTGATCCTCTCGACCTTCTTCGTGCTGCTATCGGTGATCTACAGCTGGAACCACTGGGAGGAGCCTCGCAACCCCAAAGCCTTCCTGATCCTCATGCTCATCCTCGCCACCGGAATGAACGGCACGTTCGTGGCCCTTGACCTGGTCCTCTTCTTCATTTTCTTCGAGTTGGTGCTGTTGCCGATGTACTTCATGATCGGGATCTGGGGCGACAAGACCGTGCGCAAGATCCCCGGTTTCGCTCGCGAGACCGAAACCCGGCTCTACGCCGCCATCAAGTTCTTCCTCTTCACCCTGTTTGGATCGGCGTTCATGCTGCTGGGCTTCCTGGCGGTCTATTTCCGTTCCGATGTCGCCGGCGACCGGACCTTCGACATCCCCGAACTGATCAGGATCGCCTCGGACACGCCGGAGGTTTTCGCGGGACGCTTCGGGTGGCTGGTGTTCGGGGCGATGTTCCTGGGCTTTGCGGTCAAGGTGCCGATGTGGCCCCTCCATACCTGGCTTCCCGACGCCCACACCGCCGCTCCCACCGTGGGCTCGGTGTTGCTGGCCGCCATCATGCTGAAGCTGGGCTCCTACGGCTTCATCCGGATCGCCCTGCCCATCCTTCCCGAGGCGGCCCACGACTGGGCGCCCGCCATCGCCGTGCTGGCGGTGATCGGGATCATCTACGGCTCGTTGGCCTGCCTCGCCCAGACCGACATGAAGCGGCTCATCGCCTTCTCCTCGGTCGGCCACATGGGCTTCGTGATGCTCGGGATCTCCACCCTCACCGATGTCGGCATCAATGCCTCGATCATCGGGATGGTCGCCCACGGCCTCATCACCGGCCTGCTCTTCTTCCTGGCCGGGTCGATGTCGCATCGGTATCACACCCGGGAGATGGCCCGGCTCGGCGGCAATCAGAAGCTGATGCCCATCCTCGGCGGGATCTTCGCCTTTACCGCTTTCGCCTCGCTCGGATTGCCCGGCCTGGCCGGCTTCTGGGGGGAGTTCATGTCGCTGCTGGGGGCCTACAACCCCGCCGCGGGGTTGTCCCTCACGCTGTTTCGGACCGCCATGGTGCTGGGGGCCGTCGGCACGGTGCTGACCGCCGGCTACATGCTGTACATGCTGCAGAAGGTGAATCTGGGGGAGCCCAAGGCCGAGTGGGAGGGGCACCACTTCCACGATGTCGACCGCTACGAACTGGCGGCGTGGGTACCCCTGATCGTCTTGATCGTGGCCGTCGGGATCTACCCCCGGATCGTGTTCGGCGCCACCACCGACGCGGTCGTCGACCTCGTTCGGGGGGCTTTCCCCTCCACCGTCACCGCCGCTCTCACCACGGTCGTGGGGGGCTGATCGGTGGGATTCGAGATCGACTACCTGGCGCTGGCCCCCGAACTCGTCGTGGTGGCCACCATCCTGGGGGTGCTGGCGCTCGACCTTCTGCTGCCCCGGAGGGCCAAGTTCTTGACGGCCATCGCCGCGGTGTTGGGGGTGTCGCTGGCGGCCATCCCATTGCTGATCATGGCGGTCGACGGCACCACCCGCTCGATGTTCGAGGGCTCGTTCACGGTGGACACCTTCGCCCTCGTGCTGAAGGGGCTCTTCGTGGTCTCGGCCTATCTGGTGCTGCTCATGTCGGTGTCATACATCGAAGGGGAGCGGTATTACCAGGGTGAGTACTACTTCCTCATTCTCTGCTCTTTGCTGGGCTCGCTCGTGATGGCTTCGGCCCGCGATCTGATCGTCCTCTTCATTGGCCTGGAGCTCACCACCGCCCCCCTCTTCGTGCTGGCCGGGTGGCGCAAGGGAGACATGAAGTCCAACGAGGCGTCGGTCAAGTACTACATCCTCGGGGTCCTCTCCACCGCCCTGCTTCTCTACGGCATGTCGCTCTTGTACGGGCTGACGGGCGAGGTGGCATTTGTGGGGATCAGGACGGCGGTAGCCGATCCGGCGCTGGCGGCGGAACCGGCCCTGGGGATGGCGGTCCTGCTGATGCTGGTCGGATTCGGGTTCAAGGTGGCGGCGGTGCCATTCCACTTCTGGGCTCCCGACACGTATGAGGGGGCCCCCACCCCGGTCACGGCCTACCTGTCGGTCAACTCCAAGGCGGCCGGGTTCGTGGCGATGCTGATCGTGATGTACCAGGCGGTGCCGGGAGCGTCGGAAGTGTGGGGCCCGGCGCTTTGGGTGATGGCGGCCGCATCGATGATCGTGGGGAATCTGTCGGCCCTGCGCCAGACCAACATCGTGCGGCTCCTCGCCTACTCGTCGATTGCCCAGGCCGGGTTCATGCTGGTGCCGTTCGCGGCCGCCGCGGTGGCGGGCACCGACCTGTCGGAGGCCTTCTCGGCCACAGTCATCTACCTGGTGATCTTTGCCGTGATGAACCTGGGCGCCTTCGCGGTGGTCATCGCCGGGGCCCGCAAGACCGGCACCGGAGATATCCCCGGCTGGGCCGGGTTGGGAACCTACGACCCGCGCCTCGGGGTGCTGGCGGCGGTGTTCTTCTTCTCTCTGGCCGGGATCCCGCCCCTGGCCGGCTGGTTCGCCAAGTTCGTGATGTTCCGGTCGGTGATGATCGCCGGTAGCACCGCCACCGTGGTGCTGGCCGTGATCGCCGCGGTCAACGCCGTGATCGCCCTCTACTATTACGCCCGGGTGATCAAGGCGGTCTGGCTCGACCCGGTACCGGCGATCGCGGCCGGCGATCGGGAGGCCGTGCCTTCGGGATCCCTCCGCCTAGCCCTGGCGATCGCCGGTGTCCTCACCCTCGTCGTGGGAGTTTTCCCGGCCATCGCCTCGGTCTTCGGGGAGGCATCCCGGGTCCTGGCAGCCGGCTGATTCAGTACTCAGTACGACCGGCTCCTTCTCAGGGAATCTCGATCTGCATCCCCTCGGCGACCGCGTCGGTGTTGGGGAAACGCTCTCGGGCCGCCAGCACGATCTGGTCGATGCCCTCGTCGGTGCGGGATGGGTCATGGCTGGTGAGCAGGAGGCGTCCCACGCCGGCATCCTTAGCCAGTTCGGCCGCCGCTTCCCAGGTGGAGTGACCCCAGCCCTTCTTGCTGGTCGCGTGCTCCTCAGGGTGATACTGCGCGTCGTAGATCAGGACGTCTGCCCCCGCCGCCAGCCGGCGCACCGACTGGTCGCTGGCGGCGTCACCGTGCTCGACATCGGTGGCGACCACCAGCACCGAGTCCCCCCTTTGTAGCCGGTATCCCGTCACCCCCTGCGGGTGAAAGAGCCGGGCATGGCTGATGTCGATGTCGGCTATCGAGAAGGGAGCTCCGTTGAGATGGTGAAAGTTCTTTTCGGCTCCGGCCGATCGGAAGGACACCGGGAACCAGGGGGGTTTCATGACCGCGTCGATGGCGTCTTCGATACCCATGCCGTCGGGTGGGTTGCCGTAGAAGTCGAAACAGTTGCGGGGGTTGTAGAGAGGTCCGAAGAAAGGGAGGGCCAGGGTGTGGTCCCAATGCAGGTGGGTGAGAAGGATCGAGAACCTGGTCGGGCCCCCGTCGCCGTCACTGTTGAGGGCGAGTGCGCCGGTGCCGGCATCGATCAGCAACCGGTGACCTTCCTCCAGCTGGACCTCGAAACAGGTGGTGGCTCCGCCGTATTTGTGGAACTGTGGTCCGCTGACCGGCACGGACCCCCTCGACCCCAGGCATTTGATGATGAGACTCACGGAAAGAGAGGCTACTGGCCCTGATCCAGAACGGGAGCCGCGTGATACTCCCGTTCCAGCAAGGAGTACAGGGTATGGTCCACCCACCGCCCCCGTATCAACAATTCCTCCCGCAACACCCCCTCCCGGCTGAAACCCAGCTTCTCGGCCACCCGCTCCGAACCGCGGTTCCCCACGGCGACCCGGAGGACCAGCTTGTGGTATCCGAGCTCCTCGAAGCCCACCCGGACGACGGCGGAGGTGGCCTCCGTGGCCAATCCGTGGGACGTCTCGGTCGTGCGGATCCAGTAACCGATCTCGCCGGTTCGGGTCAGACGGGAGACGGGCCAAATCGAGATGTTGCCGAGATGGCGGCGGGGCTCGTCCCGTTTCCGGATGGCATAGTCATAGGCTCGACCCTCCTTCCACGCCTCCAGGCTGTCACGGACGTAGTTGGCGGCATCGTCCTTGCGATAGCCGGGATGCGCCCAGGGGAGCCACTCGTTGAGGGCCGGCAGCGAGTCCACGACGGCATCGGACAACGAATTGATATCGCGACGGGTGAACCGGCGGAGGATCAACCGTTCGGTCACAATGCGATCGGGAGGCATGGCTCCGGCAGCCTATAACGTGGCACAGATGTGGGATCGCCTGCATACCGTGCCCGGATATCCGCCGCAATCGGTCATGGCGGCAGCGGCGGTGCTGATCCCGCTATATGAGGACCAGGCAGGCGACATCCGGGTCGTGCTTACCAAGAGACCCGACACCATGCCTACCCATGCCGGCCACATTGCGTTTCCAGGTGGCCGGCCCCACGAGGACGACGACGGGCCGGTGGCGACGGCGCTGCGCGAGGCTCAGGAGGAGGTGGGGATCGACCCGACCCAGGTAGCAATCATCGGGTTCTTGCCGCCGATTCATACCGTGGAGTTCTCGCTGCTGGTGGTGCCGGTGGTGGGCCGGCTGTCCGGAATACCCGACCTACAACCCTCCGAGCGCGAGGTGGCCGGGATCTTCCAGCCTCGGCTGGAGGATCTAGCCCATGACGACCTTTGGGTATTCCACCTGTGGAGGGGTCGACAACTCTGGTTCTTCGATCTCGACGGGGATGTCCTTTGGGGCGCCACCGCCCGTATCGTCCGCAAGCTGGTCGGGCTCGAGCCCCTGTTCGACTAGACGGGCTGCCTGGGCGCGCCAATCCTCGCGCCTGATCCGGCTGGCCAGCGCCGGCCATTGCACGGCCAGCTTGTCCAGATCCTCGTCGGACATATCCGCCAGATCGGCCAGGTTCTCGACTCCTTCGGCCACGAAGACCTCGGCGAGTTTGGGACCGATAC
>DATHSX010000207.1:0-2756 GCA_035463935.1 Acidimicrobiia bacterium
GGTACTTGTCAGGGTTCTGCAGGAAATCCTTGATCTCCTGAAGCTCTTCGATGGCCTCGTTCAGACCGGCCACGTCGTGGAAGGTCACCTTGGGCTGCTCTTTGGTCACCATTCGGGCGCGGGCTTTCCCGAATTGCATCACCCGGTTCCCACTGCCCTGCATCTGCATGAAGATGAAGATCATGAAGCCGAGCAGGAACACCCACGGCAGCAGGCTGATCAGGATCGCCCACAGCCCATCCGGCTGGTTGTTGACCTGGAAGAAGACCCCTTGCTCGCGAAGCAGGTCGGTGAGCTCCCCCTCCCATCCGT
The DNA here is from genome assembly GCA_035463935.1 of Acidimicrobiia bacterium. Taxonomy (GTDB): domain Bacteria; phylum Actinomycetota; class Acidimicrobiia; order Spongiisociales; family ZC4RG35; genus DATEEG01. The sequence continues at coordinate 313 of DATHSX010000207.1, forward strand.
CGGTGTAGTCGGCCACGACGTCGAAACGCCCGGCGGGAAGCTCGGACCCGGCCAGCCGGCCCTGCACCTGGTTGGTGCGGGAGAGGATCTCCACGGCCTCGATCTCGTCGCGGGTGACCTCATCGAGGAAGCGGGTGAGCGTCACCTCGCGGGGCTGTCCCATCTGATCGAACCAGCGCTGGGCCAGCAGAGCCAGCGCCAGAATGGCGACTGCGTAGATGGCGAGGGTGCGGAGGGTGCGATTCACGTGTCGGGATGATGGTACGGGATCAGAGCCTCTACAGGAATGCCACCGGTCGGTGCCCCGCCGAGGCGGAGACCGAAAGGCAAACTAGATATCGGCAACCCCGACCGAAGCTTGCGCGGCGATTTGGGCGGGTTGACGCAGTGGAATAGTCACGACGAAGCGGGCCCCGTCCTCGATGCGAACGCTTCCCCCGTGAGCCTCGACGAGGCCCTTCACCACGTACAGCCCGATGCCCGCTCCCCGAGCCGGCCCGGCGTTGGTGTTTCCCTCCTCGCCGAGGCGAACGAAACGTTGGAACACCCGCTGACGGTGCGCCGCCGGCACGCCCGCGCCCTCGTCTGCAACGGCCAGGAAGCCGGCCTGATCGTCGCACCCCACCTCGATCGTGATCGTTCCTCCTGGAGGGCTGTGCCTGACGGCGTTGTCGATCAGATTGGCCAGCACCCGGTGGAGTCTGAGGAAGTCACCCTCAACCACGGCCCTTCCCTGCTCGACCAGATCGAAGTTGATGCCGGGGTGGCGCGAGGCCCAGGGGGCGATGGCCTGGCGGACCATGGACACCAGATCGATGGGCTCGTACTCGAGCTGCGGGACCCCCTGCTCGACCTGCCCGAAGTCGAGGAGTTCGTTGAGCAGCTCGACCAGGCGCTGCGCCTCCCGGCGAATGTAAACGACCGCCTCTGCCGCGGTGGGGTCGGCTGTCACTGAATCGAGCTCGGCCAGGATGGCCGCGAACCCGGCGATGCCCGTTAGGGGCGCGCGCATGTCGTGACCGACCCCGATCAGGAAGTCGAGGCGATCGGCCAGCATCTTCTCCAGACGAGAGCGGGTGGGGGTCAACCCGGTTCTCCCTCGATCACTCCCACGAAGGGGAGGTTGCGGTACAGCCCGGCATAGTCCAGGCCATACCCGACGACAAACTCCGGACCGATCCGAAAACCAACGTATCTAACGTCGAGGGGGATCCGCTGAATCCCTTCTTTGAGCAGAAGGGCGGCTACCTCCAGAGAGGCCGGGCGCCGAACGGTGAGGGACTTGAGGAGGTAGTTGAGGGTCAGACCGGAGTCGATGATGTCCTCCACGATGAGGACGTGGCGGCCCGCGATCTCCTGGTCGAGATCTTTGAGGATCCGTACCACTCCCGAGGTCTGGGTGGAAGCGCCATAGGAGGAGACCGCCATGAAGTCGAACTCGACCGGGAGGTCAACCTGGCGGGCGAGGTCGGCCATGACCATGAAGGCCCCTTTCAGCACCCCCACCATCAGAAGGTCCTGACCCCGATAGTCAGCCGTGATCCGCCGACCCATTTGGGCCAGCTGGTCGGAGATCTCCTCCGCCGAGATCAACGTTCTCACCGCAGCCAAGTCGTTGTCACCACCTGTTGAGCCGCACCCGATGCCGCCATCTGGTCGAGTGACTGGCCCACCGTCTTTGGCCCACCGTCTTTGGCCCGCCGTCTTTGGCCCGCCGTCTTCGCCAGTTCTCTCCAGCGGTCCGAAAGGTAGCCGACCCGCAGCGGCGCCCAGCCGAGCTATCCGGCGCCGTCGTCCGCCTGGGACTCCGGGAGTCCGTGGTGGGAGATCACGAGCCAGGGGCCGGAGCGGGTGACCAGCAGACCACCCGACAGCTCGGTTGCAGCCACGCTCCCGACCACAACGTGCCAGACCCGATCCGATTCGGCCCTGTCCAACCCATAACCCCGCAACCTCCTAACTGCGGCGCGCACCGATCGGATCCCAGCGACCCGACCGACCGCCCACAACATCCCCGCCCCCAGGCGGAGCCCATCGGGAAGGTCCTCGGCCACCACCGCCGGCGCCTGGCGTTCCTCGCCGAGGACGTCGGCCGCGGTGGCGAGCTGGCGGCGCAGGCCGGGGTTGAACTCGGACTCCAGGAGGGGAATCAGCCAATGGCGCAGCCGGTTGCGGCGTAGGTCAAGGTCCTCGTTGGCGGGATCATCCATCCAGGGCAGACCAGCCAGGGTCGCCAGCTCGCGGATCTCGGACCTGGTGACCCCGAGCAGCGGTCGGGCCAGCGGCCAATTGTGGCGAGCAATCCCGGAGAGCCCATCGCCCCCGCTGCCCCGGAGCAGGTGGCCAAGCACGGTCTCGGCCTGGTCGTCGAGCGTGTGGCCGGTCAGCACCCACTCATCAGGTCGGCGCAGCCGCGCGATGGTCTCGTAGCGAGCTGACCGGGC
>DATHSX010000208.1:0-3123 GCA_035463935.1 Acidimicrobiia bacterium
GAAAGCCCCCCCGACTTTGATCTCCTGGTGACCATGCACTCCGATCTGCATCACATCGATGGATCCATTCGCCTGGAAGAAGAGGCGGCGGGCCCGGACCAGGCGCGAGGAGTCGAGCGGGTTTGACGACCAAAGCCAGGGGCAGGTACCTCTCCCTGCTGGCCCGCAACGCCGACCTCCGTCGCATCTACCTATCGCGCCTGGTCTCGTTCGGTGGCGACTGGTTCCTGCTGGTCCCGATGCTGGGCCTGGTCAACGAACTGAGCGGTTCGGCCGTCCTGACGGCGGCGGTGCTGGCGGCCAACACCCTCCCCGCCTTCCTGGCCTCCCCCCTAGGGGGGGTCATGGCCGATCGGTTCGACCGGCGCCGGATCATGGTGTGGGCCAATGTGGCGGCTGCCGTGGCCGCGGCCACGATGCTCGTCGTCGACCATCCTCGCTTGACTGCGGCCGGCGCCAGCGTCCCCGTCGCTCTGCTGGGCCTGGCGGTACTGGCGGCTCTCTCGGCGTTGATCAGCCCGGCCTCGTCGGCGGCGATTCCGGCCATCGTCGCCCCCGAGGATCTGGCCGACGCCACCTTTCTGGTCGAGTCGACCTGGGGGATGATGGCTGCCGTCGGAGCGGCGGCGGGTGGGGTGGTGTCGACGGTCTTGGGGCGGGAAGCCGCCATCGCCATCGACGCCGCCAGCTTTCTCGTGGCGGCGTGGCTGGTCGGCCGGGTGCGGCGACCCCTGCGTCTCCAGCAGGGAACCGGGTCGGGTTTTCACTCGGCGTTGCGCCAGGCCATGGTGTACATCAGGTCGACGCCGCGGGTCATGGCTCTCCTCACTTCCAAGGCAGGCTTTGCCGTGTTCGGTGCCGGAGCGGTGGCGCTGTTGCCGGTGCTGGCCCTCGACGTGTTCGAGGCCGGTGATGCCGGGACGGGCTGGCTGCTCGGTGCGCGCGGCGTGGGCGTCCTCGCGGGACCCTTCTTGATCCGCCGCATCCTGGGAGGGATCGACCGCAAGGTGCTCACCGCGATTGGGTTCACCATGGCGCTCTGGGGTCTGTCATATCTGGGGACGGCGGCCGCCCCAACTCTGCTGGTGGCGGCATTGGCGGTCCTCGTTGGGCATGCCGGGGCCGGGAGCCAATGGTCGTTCTCTAGCTACGGACTGCAGCGCTACGCCGCCGAGGAGGTGCGGGGCCGGGTCTTCGGACTCGACTTCGCCGCCGTCACCCTGACCTCCACCATCTCCCAACTCCTCTTCGGCTGGCTCGCCGAGCAAATCCCGGTCAGGACGATCCTCACCTGGGTGGCGGTGGCGGCGGTCCTGTTCGGGCTCACCTGGTGGCGTGTCACGAGGAAATACTGGACCTGAACATGGAGGGTGGACACTCCGGCGTGCCATTCGATGCAACTCTTATCTCGCCCGCGGTGTTCTGGTAGCGATGGACGATCTATGCCGCCGGCTCGCCGACAACCTCGATGCCGCCTTTCCCGATCTGGTCCGGGAGCTGCAAGGCGGGGTGTATTCGGGCTTGCGGTCACTGGCGGGCGCCGACGCCGAGGACCTCGCCCAGGAAACCTTCATCCGTGCCTACCGGGCACTCGCGGGCTACGAGCCGGCCCGTATTCGCGACCTCAGGCTGCGGGCATGGATATGGACCATCGCCCTCAATCTGGGGCGCAACCACCTGCGAGCCCGGGCCCGGCGGCCCCTGATGGCCAACGGACCAGTTGACCTGCCGGTGGTCGACGCCGACCCCGTCGACACCGCCGCCTGGGACCGACGGCTGGGGATGCTGCCCATCGCCACCCGCAAAGCCGTGGTCTTGCGCCATGTGGTGGGGTTGGGTTACGACGAGATCTCACTGGCCACCGGGAAACCGGTGGGCACCATCAAGTCTGACGTTCATCGGGGCCTCGAGAAGCTCCGACTGACAATGGAGAAGGAGAGATGACAATCGAAGCACAGCTGCAGCAGCTCCGCCGGCCCGCCCCCGGGCGCCTGGCGGAAGCCGTGGAACTCGGGCTGGGGCTGGTCGACGGCTACCAGGTGTTCGACAGCCCCCTGGGGCCGGTGGCGGTCGCCTTTAACCCCGCCGGGGTGTCGGCCGTTGACCTTCACGATGCAGGACTCTCCGACCGGTTCCTCGCTCGTTTCGGCCGTCGGCTGCGTCCCGCCGCCCCGCCGGCGGCGTGGGGCGGGCGCATCGAGCGGGCGCTCGAGCAGGGCCGCCCCGGCTCGCTTCCCGTTGACCTCCGCTCCGTGACGGCGTTTCAACAGACCATCCTGGCCATCGCGGCCACTATCCCCCGCGGTGAGGTGCGTCCCTACTCCTGGTTGGCTCGGGTCGCCGGCCGTCCCGGAGCGAGCCGGGCGGTGGGCTCGACCATGGCCCGCAACCCAGTCCCCCTCATCGTGCCCTGCCATCGAGTGGTGAGAAGCGACGGGCACATCGGCAACTACTCGCTGGGCGGACCCGAGAACAAGTGGGATCTGCTCACTGCCGAAGGGGCGAACCCTGCGGATCTGGAAGCGCTGGCCGCCAGCGGGGTCAGGTTCGTCGGATCGGACAGCACCGGGATCTACTGCTTTCCCACCTGCCGAAACGCCCGGCGGGTTACCGGCCACCATCGGCGCTTGTTCCACTCCTCGGGCGAGGCCGAAGCGGCGGGTTACCGGGCTTGTCGCCTTTGCCGGCCCGCGGAAGAGGTCCCGACCACCAAGTAGGTCTGCAGTCCTTTCCCGGTATCCAATCTCAACCACGCCGGCCGCCGGGGCGATAATCAGGGGAAAGTCCGCGGCGCCCGCCTGTCTCCTCCCATGGCGCCGCCCCGAAAAGGACATGACCAGAGAGGGATGACAAGTTGTCGCGAGCACAGCCCATACCCGGAGCAAACGGAGAGTCCGCAGAGGACGTCGACCTGGCAGCCAATGGCTCTCCGGGGCAATCCAATGGCCCTTCGGGGCAATCCAATGGCCCTTCGGGGCAGTCCAATGGTGGGGGCCCCAAGACGCTGAGCGGGGATAGCTCGGAATACGACCACCTGTGGGAGGCCCCGGTAGCTTTCCCGCCGATGCCTTCACCTGGTTCGCCCCGGCCCGAGCCGCCCTCGGTCCTGAGCTCTTCGGTGCT
>DATHSX010000209.1:0-3017 GCA_035463935.1 Acidimicrobiia bacterium
AGATCAGCTCCGATCCGGCTGATCGCGCTCATCCGTTTCCTGGCCGAGTCGAACGGGAACTCGGCTAGCCGGGGCGCGCGCGTGGATAGACCCTGCGGGTCGATGCCTGCCTTCATCGCCGCCACCAGCAGCGCGCCCTCGGTCGGGTCACCCACTACGGACCATCTTTCTCGGCCCGGCCCGGGGGGAAGGAGGCGGGCATTGGAGGCGAGAGCGGCCGCCTGCAGCAGGTCCAGCAGGGCGGCATCCGGATCGGGCGTAATCGACCCGACCGGGACATAGCCCACCCCTCCGATCTGGAAGACCAAAGATCCTGCTGCCGCGGCGCGGACCGTCATCTCGTTCTGAGTCAAGGTGCCGGTCTTGTCGGTGCAGATGACCGTGGTGGAGCCCAGCGTCTCCACGGCCGACAGGCGCTTGACGAGGGCGTTGCGGGCCGCCATCCGTTGGGTCCCCAACGCCAGCGCGAGAGTTACCGTCGGAAGCAGACCCTCGGGAACGAACGCCACGATCATGCCTAGGGCGAAAACGAATCCCCGCGCCAGCGGGACTTCTCCCAATGTCAGGGCAAGCACGAAAAACGCCGCTCCTGCGGCCACGGCCACCACGCTCACGATGACGCTCAGACGCCTCATCTCCACCTGGAGGGGGCTGAGCTCTTCACTCACGCCACCGGTGAGCGCGGCCACCTTGCCGAACTCGGTGTGCATTCCCGTCGCGTAGACCACGGCCCGACCGCGCCCACTGGAAACGGTGGTCCCGGCCATGACCAGCGAAGGCAGCTCGGCGGGTGATCGACCTTCTGATTCGAACGGCTCTGCCGCCTTCCGCACCGGACGCGACTCTCCCGTGAGGGTGGATTGGTCCACCCGCAACGCCATGGCTTCGACCAGCCGGGCATCGGCCGAGATGCGGTCGCCCTCGCTCAACAGGAGCACGTCTCCCGGAACCAGGTCTTCCGCCCCGATCTGCACCTCGATACCGCCCCGGAGCACGCTGACCCGGGCGGGGAGGAGCGACCGCAAAGCCTCGATGGCCTTCTCCGCCTTGTACTCCTGCCAGAAGCTGAAGAGGCCGTTGATCAAATTCACAATCAAGATGGCGAAGCCCAATTGCGGTAACCCGGCAACGAAGGCGATCAGCCCGCCCACCCACAGCAGGAGCGCCATCAGATGGGTGAAATTGCCCGCCAGCCTGCGAAGGAGAGAAGGACGGGGCGGGTCTGGGAGGAGATTTGGCCCGAATTCAGTGAGGCGGCGCGCGGCTTCGCGGTCGTCGAGACCGGAGGGGCCGGTGTGCAACGCCTCGAAGACGAGGTCGGTGGAAGTCTCCGCCAGACCGCTCGTGGTGATCTCCTCGAGCAAACCCGTGGTCACGAGGAGGCAAGTTCGGTCAAGCGATCCTGCCCAATGCCACTCCCCTGCCCAACGCACCTCCGGGCCACGGAGCCCTTGGTCCCTGCTCGCCTGGCTTGGGGCAGAAGACCGATTCGTCCATGGGACGGTGAGACTAGAAGTCGATCATTGACCTGATTGGTTTCGAAAGGCCACGAAGGGGCCGATTCTGTTGGCAACTCCTTTGTGGGGATCGGGCATTGTCGTGGCGCGTACGCCTCGCGGATCCACGACGACCGAGGGCATCCGCGATGACCGTTACTCGGGGCTTCGCCGTGTCCACCCCGGGCGAGGAACAAACCAGGCCCGGTACCGCCCTACAAGCCCCGGTCCACCACTGCCATGGTGCCCAGGTACCGGGCGCAGTGCGCCTCCCGGGACCTGACGTCGGCCTGGGTAACGATCAGCCGCTTTCCAAGCTTGACCACTTCGCCCCGGCAGCGGAGGTGGTCGCCGGCGGGGCGGAGGAGATGGATGGTGAACTCGGCGGTAAGCACGGAGCGTCCTTCCGGGACCAACGTGGAGGCGGCGGCCCCGGCGGTATGGTCGGCCAGGGTGCTGACGACCCCTGCGTGGACGTAGCCGTGCTGCTGGCGAAGCCGCTCGGTGATTTCGAGTTCGGTCTCCACCCATCCTTCACCGGCATCGACCAACTTGACCCCGAGATCGTTGATGAATGGTGCCCTAGCTAGCACGGCTTCTATTCGCTGCCGGGCCTCGCTCATCTTCGGTGACGCTAGCGGCGGTTCGGTCAGCCGGAAGCGACGGAGTCGACGATTCGACTGAGGGCCTCGTGGTGGGATCCGTTCCAGTAGATCTGGTGGCACGAGTCGCAGCAGCGGTACTCCTCCACCCGCTCCCTGGTGAGCGGGGGTAGCCGATCCGCGACCTCCTCCTTCTTCACCGCGACCAGCTTCCCGTTACAAGTCATGCATCGAGTGAAGGGGTGAAGCTGGCCCGCCAAATGGAACCGATGGCCCACCTCGGTGATCTGCTGGCGAGGGTCGGTGGCGCGAACGTAATAGCCGTGGGTCACCGAACCGTGCTTGAGCAGACCCACATCCCGTGTGAGAAGGACCCGCTGCTCGCCGGTGGACATCTGGACCAGCTCATGATCAGTCCGAAGGGGGTCATGGGCCGTATCGAAGCCGAGCAGCCGCAAGTAACGGGCGAGCCGGGCCAGATGGTTGTCCGCCAGGAAGCGCATGGCCCGCAGCGGGCGGGGGCGGACCTTGAGCAATGACGTGATGTCAAAAGACTCGAATACCGGGTAGACACTGATCCGATCGCCGTCGCCCACCGGATAGGAGAAGTCGACCGAATCCCCGTTGGCCAGGATCAGATCCACCTCGGTGTGGGGCACGCCGCAGGCTTCGATCAAATCCTTGACGCTCCCCGGGACGTCAAAGCCTACGGTCACGGTCCCCGATCTCGACTCCGGGGAGAGAAGGTCCGTGAGTTCGGCGTAGAAGCGCAGGCGCGCCTGCTTGGCCTTCATCGGCCTGCGGTCCTCGAAGGGGAGGCGTTGCCTGCTCATGCCCCTATCGCTTCCTCCTTCTCCCTCGTGACGCCATCAGACAGACCGACCGCAAGCTCCCACTCGCGGTAACCCTCATCGAGCCG
>DATHSX010000210.1:0-19841 GCA_035463935.1 Acidimicrobiia bacterium
GTGGCCGCCCCCGAGGTCAGGTCCCGGTCGAGAGTGATCAGACGGTTGGCGCTGAACACCTCTAACACGTGGCCAAGCGCCACCGGATCCATCTCCAAACCCAACAGCTCCGACACCGCCAGTCGCCGCCGTCCAAGGTCGGGGCCGTGGCCGAGCCGCACCAGCCGCAACAGCACCTGAAGGGCGGCCTCCTGCTCTACCCCGGATAGGCTTTGGAAGGCATCTTCGGAGCGGCCGGCCAGAGCACCCTTCAAAGCTCCCGCCCGCCGGTAGGCGTCCAAACCCAGAATCGAGCCCTCCCGCAGCTCGAACGTCTCGGTCAGGGCATATTGGAGAAGGGGCAAAGCCCCCGACTGGTCGGCCATCTCCGCCACCAGCTCGGCCAGCAGCGCCGGATCCACCTCCACCCCCACTCGGCCGGCCGGGTTCACCACCGCCGCCTTCAACTCGCTCGGGCTGAGCGGAAGCAAGGTGACCAGCGAATTCACGAATAGGGCGGCAAAACCGGGGTGGAGGAGAGGCCGGTCGTAGAAGTCGGCCCGGAGGGCCAGCACCACCGACACCCGCCGCCTCGGGTCGGCCAGGGCCGTGACCAGAGTGTCCAAGAACAGGCGGCGGTCCTCCTCTCCGGAGAGAGCGAACAGCTCCTCGAACTGATCGACCACCAGGAGCAGGCGGCCGTCATCCGAAGGGAGGACCTCGGGGACCGCCGCCAGCAGGGCGGTGTCGCCCGCACCGAGGGCGACACGCTGCCCACCCGGCGCCACCCGTTGGAGAGCCGTCTCCAACTCGTCGAAGGGACGCAGCCCCGGCATCATCTGCGCCACCACCCACCCGGATCCGCCCGCCCGGAGCGTCGGAACCAACCCGGCTCGGACTAGGGACGACTTCCCACACCCCGACGGCCCGGTCACCACCAAGAGCCGCTGCCCCTCCCCTAACCGCCGGGCGAGGTCGGCCACCAGCGGGCCCCTTCCGAAATAGTCTTCTGCGTCGGCCTCCCCGAAGGGCCGCAGACCCTTGTACGGGTTGCGGACGACCCCGCCGGAAACGGCCCGCTCGGCGGCAGGCAAGGATCCCGGGAGGGATGGGTCTTGGAGAAGGATCTGCTCCTCCAGCCGTTGTAGCTGCCCGGAAGGGGCGATGCCCAACTCTCCACCGAGCAGCTTACGATACGTCTGGAAGGAACGCAGCGCGTCGGCTTGCCGGCCGGCCGAGTAGAGAGCCAGCATGTGGAGACGGCGAGGCTCCTCGGCCAGCGGATTCCGACCGATCAGCTCCTCCAGATGCGGGATCAACAGGCGGCCCCTCCCCAGTTCCAGCTCAACGCGGGCTAGTTCCTCGATCGCCAGCCGCCGCCGCTCCTCAAGCCGGCGGATGTCGCTTTGGGCGAACTGCTCGTAGACGAACTCGGAAAGGGCCGGACCTCTCCACAATTCGAGTGCCGCACGCAGCCGATCGGCCCCGTCCGAAAGACGGCCCTCTGTGATTGCGGTCAACGCCGCATCCACTCCCCGTTCGAAGCGGCAGGCGTCCACACAGTCAGGATCCGCATCCAACAGGTAACCGGGCGGCTTGGTGAGGATGGTGGCGCCGTTCGGAGCCAACACCTTGCGCAGGTCCGAGACATAGATCTGCACCGAATGCGCGGCGGTGCGAGGAGCCCCTTCACCCCACACCAACTCGACCAGTCGCTCGGTGGGAACCACCTCGTTTAGGTGGAGAAGCAGAACCGCCAGAAGCGACCGTTGCTTGGGAGGGCCCAGGTCGATCGGGCCCCCATCCACCTCTGCGTCCAAGGTGCCGAGAATCCGGAACTGCACAGGCCTCTGGCCTCCTCTGTCAATCGGGGACCTACCCGGATCGCTCTGGGGGCGAGCCGGTTCATCACCGACCCGCCCCAGTGTTCGTCGGGGGACAGGTTAAGGCCTTCTCATTGGTCGGCTCCGTAGAACTCGTTCATCGCAACCGAGCGGGTAGTCAGGCGACCCAATCGCTCGGCCTCGAGCTGCCCCTGGTAGAACAGGTCCAACGCCTGGGAGCGGGCAATCAGACGATCCAATCGCTCGGCCTCGAGCTGCCCCTGATAGAACAGGTCCATCGCCTGGGAGCGGGCAATCAGCCCCTCCATCCTTCGGGTCTCGGCCCGGTTCGATGCCGCTTCGAAGGCCAACCAGCCGCTCAGGATCCCGAGCAAAGCCGCGACCGCCACGATCCTCCCGATCTGCTTCTTGACGCCGACCGGCGGCTCGACCACCACGGTGGTGTTCTTCTTGTCCAACAGCTGGGTCATTTCCAACCTCCTCGTCGGTGTCCGCTGCTGCCGACAACATGCCGGATGCCGCTCAACGGCCAGTTGAGGCGCGCTCTACGCCGGCTCTATGCCCGCCTTCGACGCCACTGGCGCGGAGAACGTCGACACGGTTCAGACCCGGTCCCCTTCCCCCCGGCCGATCGCACTCATCCGCGGATTGAGGACCTCGCTCGTGGGGATCGTCAGTCGTAACGGTCGGGTGAGCGTTTTACTCGAATGCGCCCTCGACACCCCAGGGATCGATGCCGATCAGTCCGGTCGGCGATTATTGCCCCTCGGCCAGAACGCTGAGGAGGCACCCGATGCTGTGACGGCCCAGCTGGTGGCCTGAGAGTCACTCGCCGATCGGGGCCGCCGCAGTCCCCTCCTATCCTGTCCCTCACGACCGTGACGCGGGGTTCATACGCGTCTCCAAGCGATATCGGGCCTGTAGCTCAATCGGCAGAGCAGGGGACTTTTAATCCCAAGGTTGAGGGTTCGATTCCCTCCGGGCCCACTATCAAGGCCTTGTAGTGATTTGCTTTTCAGCTTCCCGTGACACGCTCCCCGCTTCAGCTCATCGGCCCATCGCGAATCGGTGCATCTAGTACCAGATCGGCCGTCCGACCCGAGTGGTGCGAGGCTTCTTGCGGGGGCTTCTCGGTCGAGGATCGCCCAACAGGTGTGCCACCCCTATGGGAAGCGGCTCGACCGATTAACCGCGATGCTGATGTTCTGGACTGTTGCTCTTGGAACGTTGGACGGCGGGGCAGACGCACCACCGCACGCCGCCGCCCGCAGGATTCGTGTTGGACCCCTCGGTTAGCTCGCCCAAGATCCCCTAGCTCAGAGGGGCGTGTGGTCGCGTGTTGAGGCTGTGGATCAGCTCTTTGGCGGCGACATCATAAGGTCTCAATGTTCCTCTGGCATGTGCAGCCGAGTATTCGTTGGGGTCGAGCTCCTCCTGCAGTTCGGTGAGAGCCGCCGATGCGAGTTCGCTGATGGGGGCGTTGTCGGTGAAGAGCCGCTGCACGCTCGTGGGTTCGGCAAGAACAGTTGAGAGAAGCTCTACGGCTTCCTGTTTCTGTCCGACGGCTCCTCGGATCCTCGCGATTTTTGTCACCATGCCAAGCATCTCTCTGACCATGCCCACCCGCTCAGCCGCCGCGAGGCTGCCGATGAATGCGGTCTCCGCCGCCCTGAGGTCGCCGGCCGCGACGTTGGCCTCTGCCAGCCCGGCCATTGAAGCCTGCACTCCTCGCGGATAGCCGAGCTCGCGAGCTCTGTCGGCCGACCGGCCGAAGAGACGGATGGCGTCCAGGAGCCAACCTTCCCGGGTGGCGATCCTCGCCTGGTGGCCCAGGTTCCACGACATGTAGTAATGCTCATCGAGTTGCGTCAGTACCTCCATGCTCTCGGCGAGGAGCCGCTTTGCTGTGCTGAGATCGCCGGTAGCCAACGCACCAAACGATCTTCGGACCTTCAAGCCTGCAGCCCAGAAAGGAGAGTCGAGCGTCTCACCCAACGCTATCCCCTCGTCCATGACCGCATTGTGCTCTTCGAATCCACCGAGATACAACAAACCCATAGCCTGGGCCTGCAGTGCCGACCAAAGAGCCTCGGGGTCGGTGAAGGCGCGCAGGGCATCTGCCGCCGTGGCTGCTGCTGCCGTGCCAGTTTCTGGTTGGCCCAGCAATGTCACGAAAAAGGCATGGACCGCAGCGGAGTATGCGCGTGCGACCGCCGTTGATTGGTCGTCTGAGTGCTCATCAAGCGCGTCCAGCGCCTCATTGAATAGTGCCACGGCAGCCGGGTACCAACCGCGTACCTCGTGGACGAACCAGAGCCCGCCGATCATCCTGCGTGCTCCTGCCGAATTGGCCAAGGCGAGATAGCGTCGCCACGCCAGCCTGATGTTGTCGATGTCCTGCTCGATCGTCGCCAGCGCGAGCGGCTCGTCGCTGCGGGTCAGCAGCGTGAACGCGTCTTGCGTGAGGCCGCTGTAGTAGGCAGCATGTGCTTCGAGCACCCCATGGGACCGGTCGGGATTTTTCTCGAGCTCGCTCACGGCATATTGGCGGAGCAACTCGTGGACCGTGTAGCGACCGGTGTTGGGGCTGGGCGCCAACAGTGACTTGTTAGCAAGGTTGGCCAGGCCACGCAGCGATGCTCCTGCTACCGCCTCGGCCGCCTCACGGGTAAAACCTCCCCGAAACACTGATAACGCAGCGAAGATGCTCTGCTCCTCGGGAGCTAGGAGCTTCCACGAGTAGTCGAACACCGCGCGGACGCTGCGATGTCGGTCAGGCACATCCCCCATGTCGGTCTCGAGGAAGTCCATGCTCTTGGCGATCTCGGATGCAATCTCGTCTATGTTCAGCATGTCCGCCCACGCGGCTGCCAGCAGGATGCCAAGAGGCATCCCACCGGTCAGTCGGAGGACTTCGGCCAGCGAATCGAGATGCCTGGGTTCGAGAACCAACCCTGGGTGAGATCGATTGGCAGCATCGAGAAACAGGCGAGCCCCGCTTGTCTGCAAAGCCTCCTGAGGCGTATCCCAGGTAGTTTCGAGACCTGCCAGCGTGAGAACGGTTTCACCGGTTACGTTGAGCTTCGAACGCGAGGTTGCGAGAACCTTGACCTGTGGCGCAGCTTTGAGAATCGCCGAGATGATCGGGACACCGTCGCTCAGATGCTCGAAGTTGTCGAAGACGAAGAGCAGGCGCCTATTTGCCAAATAGGCAAGCAACTGGGTCTGTGGGTCCTCCTCGGATGAGAATCCGAGCCCCAACGACTCGGCCACTGTCTGGATAATGTCGGCGCTGGAGTCGATGTCGGCGAGACCAATGAAGAACACACCGTCCGGGTAGTTCGCTGTCACGTCGGCGGCCGCCTGGATCGCAAGACGAGTCTTTCCGGCGCCGCCGGGTGCGAGGATCGTGAGCAGTCTCGTCTCGCTGAGAAGACGTTTGGTCTCGGCCAGCTCAGATTGGCGTCCGATGAAATCGGTCACTTGCTCCGGCAGGTTGTTGGGCACTGCATCGAGGGACACCAAAGGCGGGAAGGTGTTGTCGAGCCCATCGACATTGAGTTGGTACACGTGTTCGGGTCGGGTCAGATCCTTAAGGCGGTGGTAGCCCATATCGGTGGTCGTCACACCGTCAGGTAGCTGATCCTGAACCAGCTCCCAGGTCGAACCCGAGAGGATCGTTTGACCGCCATGAGCGATCGCTCGGAGCCGAGCTGCTCGGTTCACCGCAGACCCGTAATAGTCGCCCAACTGCAAGTCGGCCATGCCAGTGTGCAAAGAGGCCCGTATCCGCAAAGGTCTCGGAGTCGCCCAATCGACCGCAGCCAGCCGACGCTGCATCTCTGCCGAGGCCTCTACCGCATCGACTGCGGAACGGAACACGACAAATCTGCTATCGCCTTCACCCCGAGGTTTCACCGAGATACCCTCGTGGGCGGCCACCGACTCGTCGATCTCCCTGTCATGCTGGCGGAGCGCGTCCATCATCGAATCAGGCGCCTCTTCCCAAATGCGTGTGCTCCCCTCCACATCAGTAAGAAGGAACGTGACCACTCCGTCGGGAAGCCCTTGCACCAACCGGGAGCATAACTACAGGCTTCACGCCGGAACCGTGGGACAGTCGATGCCGCGTACCGGCGACGCCTTACCCACTGCGGGGGCCAGCGCCGGCTGGTGCCCCGACCACATCCTGACCACATTCACCCTGGCATCTGTCGACACCGGACGTGTCGGCCCGTAACCAGCAACCCCGGAAGCCCTAGTTAGAAGGCACCTTTCGTGACACGCCCCGATACCCGCCTGACTGACTTTTAATCCCAAGGTTGAGGGATCGAGTCCCTCCGTGCCCACTTCTGGAAACACCCATGGTCGCGGTCGATTCGGCCACCCCGTCACACAGTTAAAGCCGGCCCTTCGTTTAACCCTCACGCACCACGAAGAGCTGCCATTCACCTGGTACTCCCTTGAGGGTGTGGTTTCCTCCATCCTCGAACTCGATCCCCGACCCGGCTACCAGATCCTTCACCGTCCTCGACACCAGCACCTCGCCTTGACCGGCGAGCGCCGCAACGCGGGCCCCGATGTGAACGGCAATTCCGCCCAGATCCTCGCCGATGATCTCGGCCTCGCCCGTATGGATCCCGGCGCGAACGTCTATCCCCAGCTCGCGGCCGCCGCGCACGATGCCGAGAGCACTGCGAATGGCCCGCGCCGGCCCGTCGAAGCGGGCCAGCACACCGTCGCCCGTGGTTTTGACCACCTGTCCCCGCCATTTGCGAACCTCTTCGCGTACCATCCCCTCGTGTCGGCCTAACAAGGTGCGCCACTTCGCATCGCCGATCCGAGCGGCAAAAGCAGTCGAGCCGACAATGTCGGTGAAGAGAACGGTGGCGAGAACCCGCTCCGGTTCGGCCGCCACCCGGTGTCCGGTGACGAACTCCTCGATCTCCTCGAGCATCGGCTCGGCGTCGCCCGCCCAAAAGAAGTGGTCGCTTCCGGGCAGTTCCACCAGCTTGGCTTGTGGGATCCGTGAGGCGATGTAGCGCCCCTCCTCAACCTTGACGTCGGGGTCGCCCAACCGATACAGCAAGAGGGTGGGCACCCGAATGACGGAGAGCACGGAGGTGACGTCGATAAAGGAATTCATCATGTTGAGCGCTGCCGCTGCCTTGGGGCTCGCGGCGAGGCGCAGATAGCGCTCGACCCAGGCACGGAAAGTGGGATCTCCGGCCCGGCTGGGGGCGTAATACTCGATGATCCGCTGCGGGTCGATCCAGTTCCTTTTGATGTCCTCGGTCTCTTGCATGCGCTGCTCCCAGGTCGGCGCCCAGGGGTAGTCGTCGGAGCGGATGCGCTTGACGTAAGAACTCATCAACACCAAACCCTGAGTCCGCTCGGGGTATGTGGCAGCGAACAGCACACACATATTCCCGCCTTCCGAGTGCCCGAGCAGAGTGGCCCGATCGGACCCGGCCGCATCCATCACGGCCCGGAGGTCGTCCATGCGGACCTCCAGAGAAGGGAGGGCGTCGGTCTCGACCGGGTCGGAGAGACCGGTTCCGCGCTTGTCGAACACGATCAACCGGGCGAACGAGACGAGCCGATTGAGGAAGCGGGCGAGGCCAGGGTCCTCCCACATCACTTCGACGTTGGAGACCCATCCTGGCACGTAGACCAGGTCGCGCTGCTCGTTGCCCACTACCTGGTAGGCGATGTGCACGTCACCGCTGTACGCGTACTCTGTGGCCGGCAAGGCCTCTCTTGGGACGGGGCTCACAGGCTATCAACCGGGGACTCTTCCCGATTGTGGAGCATCGGCCCCTATTGCTGAGTCTCTTAAGTTCGGGGCTCAATCTCGGAGGATCAGGAAAGAGATCCTTACACGGCGGCGTCGGGGATCATCTCCTCGTTGGAGGCTGCGGACAGTCGACCAGGTCCCGGTTTCCCGGGGAGCCGTAACGCCTGGGCCACACCGGCCACGACGAACGCCAGCGCGGTAACGGCGGCGCGGGCAGCGGCTTGTGCGATCGCCTGGTCGATCTTTGCCACCACCGGGGCGTAGCCGGGGTGCCAGTGGCGGAGGGCTTCGACATACCAGCCTGCCGAGTCGACGACACGGAGCACAATGTGTTCACGGGTGGAGGTGCCAAGCGCCGTGATCTGGGTGAGCCCGCTCTCGGTGAGGCTCCCCAGTGAGGCGGCGTATACGGTTCCCAAGATCGCGATGCCCAGAGCGGCGCCGAGTTGGCGGGCGGTGCTTTGGACACCGGAGGCCTGGCCCGCCTGTTCTGAGGGAACGTCCACCAAGATGACCGACGCCAATTGAGCACTGGCTATGCCCACCCCGAGCCCGTAGACGAGCAACGGGACAGCGAAGCTACTTCCGGTCACCGCGGGAGAGAGCATCGTCACAACTCCAAACACTCCGGCCGCCTCCAGGGCCATGCCCATCACAACGGCGCGGCCGGACCCGAAGCGGAGGCCGATTCCGGCCGCAATCGGCCCCCCCAGGAATCCACCGGCGGCCATTGCCAGCAGCAAGGTCCCAGTCTGGAACGCCGAATAGCCGAGAACGATCCGGACGAATAGAGGCAGCACGAAGACCAGCCCGAACTCGCCGAGACCGACGATTACGGCGAGGACGTTGCCCCTGCGAAAGGTATGGATGCGAAACAACTCCAGGTCAACCAGGACCACCCTGCCCGCGGCTCGGCGGGAGCGCTCGATCCGAACGAAGGCGGCCAGGCAAAAGATGGCGACGAGCGCGGCCAGCGGCACAATCGATAATCGTGCAAACGGCCACACCCAGTCACCCAGCCGGAGCTCTCGGGTTGGCGACAGCCATCCATGGCGGGGCCCCTCGATGAGGGCGAGGATCAGGCCGAACATTCCCACTGACACTGTCGCCAATCCAGCGAGATCGATGCCGGTCTCGACGACGTGCACTCTTCGATCGCTCACCCACCAGAGGGCGGCGGCCATGGTCAACACGGCCAGCGGCACATTGATGAAGAAGGCCCATCGCCAGCTCACCTCGGTGGTGATCCATCCACCGAAGAGAGGACCAACCGCCGCCATCCCCGCGATGATCGAGCCCCAGATTCCGAAGGCGATCGCTCGGTCTCGACCGGTGAAGGAGGCATGGACCGTGGCGAGCGTGGCCGGCAGGATCATCGCCGCTCCCACACCCTGCAGAGCACGGAATGCCACCAGCCCCGCAACCGACGCGGACGACCCGACGAAGAGGGAGGCGACGCCGAAGATGGCGAGGCCCGTTACGAAGATACGCTTCGATCCCACCCGGTCCCCGAGCCTTCCCAGCGGGATGAGGAGGGCGGCGAAGACCAACGGGTAGGCGGTGTTGATCCACTCGGCATCGGCCACCTCGAGGTGGAGCCCGCCAATGATCGACGGCATCACCACGTTGACCACGGTGATGTCCACTACGACAAGGGCGACTCCGAACCCGAGAATGGTGAGGCTCAGCCACCTCCTCTCTCTGGTCGGAGGGGATCTCATGCTTGGTCCTGTGCCTCTCGCAGGTAGTCGACAACCAACTTCATCCGCTAACCGACGCGGGCTTCGTCACTAGCGGGATGCCAGGATATTGTCGGCGAACGTCCAGGGCTCCACCTCTTATGAGCTACTGGGGACGGTGAGCCGGGACCTCCGGAAATTCAGGTGAGAATCGCGGGGGGATTGGGTATCCCGACCGATGCTCTTAGAAGTGTCGCTCTGGGAACTTGCGATTCGCTGTGCGCTCGGAGCGGCCGGGTTCACGGTCGCCATGGGACTGGTAATGGGAGTCCTCGCCTTGCTTCATGGACGGGAGTAGCCCGACGCCCGGCAATGGTTCGGAGACCCAGGCGGCCAAAGACGGGTGGTCGCTAAGACCGGCCTTGGTGGCCCAAAAACACAGTTCCCGGTGTTGAAACCGAGGTCTCAACTCCGGGAACTGATGAGTTGTTTATACCTGCTCCGGCGCCGCCCAGACAAGAAAAACGGAAGTTGTTTTTCGCGTTCTCTACGCCCCGGGCGATTGTTGGACCCGGCAGTTGTTTAAGCCCACGCCTTCGCAGGGAACTGATGCTCCACCATGCGAAGACTGGCGCGGTCACTCGTCACCGCGGGCAAAGACTGGATCGAGGACAAAGCGCCGCGCCTCGCCGCAGCTCTCTCGTATTACACCGCGTTCTCGCTGCCGCCCCTCCTGGTTCTGCTGGTCGGCATCGCGGGCCTCATCTACGGCGCCGATGCGGTCAGAGACCGAATGGTCGATCAAATCACCGGGCTGGTCGGAGAGGACTCCGCCCGTCTTCTCGGCGAAGCCATCGCCGAGGCCCAGGAGACGACCGGGACCGGCGGTGCCGTTGTCATCGGACTCGGAGTTCTCCTCTTCGGAGCCACGGGGGTCTTCGGTCAGCTGCAGGACTCCCTCAACACAATCTGGGAAGCCAAGCCCCGGAGGGCCGGCGGCGTCTGGAACCTCGTCCGCTCGCGTTTGCTCTCCCTGGCCGCGGTCCTGGGCGCCGGTTTTCTCCTGCTGGTTTCGCTGGCGGTCAGCGCCGCCGTCGGCGCGCTGGTCGACATGGCCGGACGGTTGGAGACACTGGCGCCCTTCCTCATGGCCATCGACCTTGTCGCCTCCCTGCTCGTGATCACGATCCTCTTCGCGCTCATCTTCAAGTACCTGCCCGACGTCGAGATTGCCTGGCGAGACGTATGGGTAGGCGCGGCGATCACCGCCCTTCTCTTCGTGGCAGGCAAATTCGGAATCGGCCTCTACCTCGGCACCAGCGACGTTGGTTCTGCCTACGGCGCCGCCGGGTCCCTGATCGTGATATTGGTCTGGATCTACTACTCGGCTCTGATCCTCTTCTTCGGAGCCGAGTTCACTCAGGCCTGGGCACACGACCGCGGCCGCCCTCTGCAAACGGCCGGAGCAGATATGCCCCCAGAGTCCGACGCAGACCGGGTCGGCGGCGGCGCCGACAGGGCGCGTCAACGGCGTGAACCTGCAGGTTTGGTTCTCCTCGGTGCATTCGTTTCTGGATGGCTGGTGGGACGGAAACGACCTTCCTGAGAATCCCGGCCAAGATGTGAGCGAGACCGGTGAGACCACCTGGGCCCGTGAGCCGTTACACCTCCTCGGGAAAACGCCAGCGGGTGGCCCTGGTGGAGAACTCGCCCTCCCGATCGATGACAGCGAATGCCTGCTGGGCCATCACCTCGAAGAATGCGTACCGGCTGAAGAAATCGGGATCGGGGGCGTCATCGCCGTATTTGGCGATGTAATCGGCCACCCATCGATCCATCTCGGCGGTGGCGGTGATCTCACTCGCGGTCCCCTCGATCGAGATTGCTTCGACAACGTCTGCGCCGGTCACCACCACCTGGGGGTTGGCGCGAATGTTGACTGCCTTACGAGCGAGATTCCCGCAGGAGAATCCAAAGCGATGGGTCCGATCGTTCCACACTCCCCAGACCGGCATGGCGTGTGGCCGGCCCTGAAGCGATGCGGTGACCACCCAGAAGCTCCGGTAGCTGATCAAGCGTTCGGCGGCCCAGGACCAGGGAAGAGGGCGCCAATCGCTTCCTCCCACCCCATAGTCGGGCATGTAGGGCTGTTCGGCGATGGGCTCGCTCACCAACCTATTTTGCCCGCGGGACAGCACCCGATTGCCGCCGTCCTCGTTGACAGTCCGCCGCCGCCGGTCGGGTTGCGTCAAGAGAACGGTGACAATCCGTTGGCCCCGGACACGATCGCGACCACCGTGTCGTTCGCAGTTGGTACATAAGCCCCGGAAACGAGCGCGGCCAGCGCGGTCGCCCCTCCGGGTTCGGCCACGAGCCGGCATTCTTGCCACAGCAGACGCTGGGCGTCGAATACCGCTCCATCGTTGACCAGGAGCGAATCGGTGACCCAGCGGTTGGCTTCCCAGGCCAGTCCTCCAATCCGGGCGGCCCCGAGCGAACTGACCGCCACCCCGCTCACCGCGACCTCGACCGGGTAGCCGGCGGTCCGGGCGGCATGGAGAGTGGGCGTGCCGTCGGTCTCCACCGCCACCACGCGGGCGTCGTCTTTCACCATCGCGGCAATGCCGGCGATCAGGCCCCCGCCCCCCACCGCCGCCAGCACCGTGGTGGCCGCAGGCACCTGAGCCATGATCTCCATCCCACAGGTGCCGGCGCCGGCGACCACTTCGGGCTGGTCATAGGCGTGAGCCAGCAGGCCGCCGTGCTCGGCGACGTAGCGGCGACTTGCCTGCAAGGCGTTCTCGTAGAACCCGGGGACTACCCGGACGTCGGCACCCTCTTCCTCGATGAGCCGGACCTTCTCGGGAGGGGAGGTATCGGGCACCCACACCACCGCCTCGATTCCGAGCCTGGCGGCGGCACGGGAGATGGCAAGGGCGAAGTTGCCTCCGGAGGCCGCCACCACCTTCTCCGGTTCCCGGGACAGCAGCAGGTTGTAGGCGCCCCGAATTTTGAACGTCCCGGTCGGTTGGAGGCTTTCGAGCTTGAGAACCAAACGGCCGGGCAGGCCCAAGGCCCCACTTTCCAGGGTCAGCACCGGAGTCAGACGCACATAGGGAGCGATGCGGGCAGCCGCCTCGCCGATCAACTGCCGTGTTATCTCCACTGTTCTATTTTGGGGTCATGCCCGACACTGTTGATGACGCCGTGGCGGTCCTGGCCGGTGCGGGGGCCATCCTCGCCTTTACCGGGGCGGGTATCTCCACCGAGTCCGGGATTCCCGACTTCCGGGGGCCCGATGGCTTGTGGACCCGGGTCGACCCGAGAGATTTCAACATCGACCGATACGTCCAGGACCCCGAGTTGCGGAAACGGGGATGGCGGATGCACCTGGAAGGAAAGATGTGGGGAGCCCGCGCCGCCCTGTCGCCCAATGCCGGCCATCTGGCGCTCGTGGATCTCTGGAAGGCGGGCCGCCTGTCGGGGGTGGTGACCCAGAACGTCGACGGTCTCCATCTGAAGGCCGGCCTCCCCGAGACACTGGTCGCCGAGGTGCACGGGCACGTGCGGACGGTTCGCTGCCTCGACTGTGACCGCCGCTGGCCGACCGAGGAAGTACTGGTCCGGGTCGAAGCGGGCGAACTGGAGCCACGCTGCACCGACTGTGGTGGGATCGTCAAGACTGCCACGGTCATGTTCGGCGAAGAGCTGTCACCTGCGGTGATGAGTCGCGCCTGGGAGATGGCCGACCGCTCCGACGCCGTGCTCGCCATTGGCTCCACACTGGGGGTCTGGCCAGCCGCCGAGATCCCTTTCGCCGCCACCCGGCGGGGGTTGCCGCTCGTCATCATCAATCGGGGCGAAACCGAGATGGACCGTCTCGCCACGGTCCGCGTCGAGGGGTCGGCAGGCGAGGTGCTATCGGCCCTGGTGAAGGAAATCATCCGGACCGCCTGAGCCCGGCCGGTTACTTTGCAGCCAATGCCTTTCTCGCTTCGCCCGGCCGCTCCGGCCGACCTTCCCGCCATCCACGCCCTCAATCGCCGGATCGAGATCAACGACAAGATCCCGCTCGTCACCCCTCTGGAGGAGTTCGAGGACTGGATCGACGATCCCCATCTGGACTTTCCCCGGCATACCCGGGTGGCGGTTAGACACGGGGACATCGTGGGGTACGGGCGGCTATGGCACCGGCCCAGCGACACCAAGGAGTCCCGCGTCTTCCTAATGGGTGGAGTGGATCCCCGCCACCGGCAGCGCGGGATCGGCTCGGCGCTACTGGCTTGGCAGATCGAGGCGGGCAGGGAGCTGCTGTCGGCGTCGCCCCCCGACCTCAAAGGCTATCTACGCACCATGGCTTACGACTTCGAGCAGGAAGCCATTGCCCTCTACGAGAAGCACGGGCTCCGGGCGATCCGCTATTACGACGAGTTGCTCCGCCCGCTCGATCACCTCTTGGGGGTGACACCGATCCCCGACATCGAGCTGCGGCCTTGGGACCCGGGACGAACCGAGGAGTTGCGCAAGACCTACAACGAGGCTTTCGCCGATCACTGGGGTTCGACCCCCCTCGACGAGGAGGCGTGGGCGCATCGGTTGGGAGCGTCGGGCACCCGCACCGATCTCAGCTGGATCGCATTGGCCGGCGACGAGGTCGTGGGGCTGACCCTCAACGCTCACTACCCCGCCGACCAGGAGCTGACCGGTCGGATCGACGGCTGGATCATGGGTCTGGGCACCGACCGTCAATTCCGCAAGCGGGGGATTGCCTCGGCCCTGGTCATGCAGTCCTGTCACACCTTCCGCCAGCAGGGATTCACTCATGCCGCCCTCGGGGTCGACAGCGCCAGCCCTACCGGCGCCGATCGCATCTACCGGCGGCTCGGCTTCGAGTCGATGCACCGTTCCATCCAGCACCAGATGGAGGTGTGAGGGTGGGCTCGGGTAAGCCCACCCTCACAGGCTCAGGCGCCGATGGCGTTGCCTGAGGCGTCGACCACCCACCAGACGTCGTTGAGGCCTTGGCCGTTGGTGTCACCGGCCGCCGGGTCTCCGGCGAAGTAGTAGAGGGGCCAGCCGTTGTACGTGGCCTGGACAGTCCCATCGGTGCGGGTGGCGGTACCCAGCAGCGCGTCGTCGACGCCGTCACCGGCCACCGCCGCACCCTCCAGTGCGGGCCAGTTGTCGGCACAGCTGTCATAACAGGTCGGGTCTCCCTGCGCATCCGGATTGAACAGATACAGAGTTCGACCGTCCCCGTCGACCAGGATGTCTCCCAGTTCGGAGGCGGAGATCTGCACGGTCATCCCCTCGGCCTCGGCGCCAGTCGTCGTGGGAGCAGCCGTCGTCGTGGGGGCAGCAGTGGTCGTGGGAGCAGCAGTGGTGGTCGGAGCAGCAGTGGTGGTCGGAGCAGCAGTGGTGGCAGCCGGCTCCGCCGAGCCACAGGCGACCAGTACCGCAACGGTCGCCAGGACGGTGACCATCAGGTTCAGTCGTTTCATGGTTTCCCCTTTTCACTCTGTGGTAGTTGGCGCAGGGCGTTCCTGAGCCTCGGTGAGGAATACGGGACGGACATCGGATTGGTTCACGGGTGGGGCAAACCGGCGCATGGGGTAGCCTCGAGCCGAGAAGGAGCGCCAATGACCGGATACCGGCCGCCGCTGGACGACATCGACTTCACCCTCAACCACATCGTCGACCTGCCGGCCATCGCCAAGCTCGACGGCTTCCAGCATGCCGATCCCGAAACCGTGCGAGGGCTGCTGGAGGAGGCCGGTCGGTTCTTCTCCGAGGTCATCGCCCCTCTCAACGTGATCGGCGACCGCCAGGGCAGCAGACTCACCGAGCAAGGCAACGTGCAGACACCGGACGGGTTCAAAAACGCGTATGCCAAGTTCGTGGAGGCAGGCTGGGGAGGCGCCCACGTCGACGAAGAATGGGGCGGTGGCGGGCTGCCCTACACCGTCGGAATCGTCCTCCAGGAGATGTTCAAGGGCGCCAACATGGCGTTCTCCCTAGCCCCCCTCCTCACCCAGGCCGGCATCGAAGCCCTCTCCGAGCACGGCTCCGCGCAGCAACAGCAGACCTACCTGCTCAAACTGGTCTCCGGGGAGTGGACCGGGACCATGTGCCTGACAGAGCCACAGGCCGGTTCGGATGTCGGGGCGCTGACCACCAGGGCCGAACCGCAGGCGGACGGCAGTTACCGGCTCTTTGGCCAGAAGATCTTCATCACCTGGGGCGAGCACGACCTCACCGAGAACATCATTCACCTGGTACTCGCGCGCACGCCGGACTCCCCGCCGGGAACCAAGGGTATTTCGCTCTTCGTGGTGCCCAAGTTCCTGCCCGACCAGGGCGGGAAGCCCGGGATCCGCAACGACCTCCGGGTCGTGTCCCTCGAGCACAAGCTCGGTATTCACGCCTCTCCGACCTGCGTCCTCTCTTTCGGAGACGCCGGCGACGGAGCCGTCGGGTTCCTGGTCGGCGAGGAGCGAGCCGGGATGCGCTACATGTTCACGATGATGAACACCGCCCGATTGGCGGTGGGGGTGGAAGGGTTGGCGATCAGCGAGAGTGCTTATCAACACGCTCGCGACTTCGCCGCGGTGCGCCGGCAGGGCCGGGCCCTCGGGTCTACGGCCCCCGAGCCTTCACCGATCATCGAGCATCCCGATGTCGTGCGCATGCTCATGACCATGAAGTCATACACGGAGGCGATGAGAGCGCTCCTCTACACCGCCGCCCAGGGGGTCGACCGCGCGCGCCACGCCGAAACCGCCCAGGAGCGGGAGAGGGCCGAAGAGTTGGTGGCCCTGCTCACGCCCATCGGCAAGGCCTGGTGCACCGACCTGGGAGTGGAAATCGCCTCCCTAGGCATCCAGGTGCACGGCGGGATGGGCTTCATCGAGGAGACGGGGGCGGCCCAGTATTACCGCGACGCCCGGATCGCCCCCATCTACGAGGGCACCAACGGGATCCAGGCGATCGACCTGGTGACCCGGAAGATCACGGCGAGCCAGGGAGCCATGGTGATGGACCTGCTAAGCGAGATGGAATCGACTGCTGCTTCGGCCCCGGAAGCTCTCTCCGACCTCGCCAGACCATTGACGACGGCAGTGACGGCGCTGCGCACCGCGACCCGGCACCTGTTGGGTGCCCTGTCGGACAATCCCAACCAGGCCCTGGCCGGGGCCAGCCCCTATCTGCGGATGTTCGGGACGGTCCTCGGGGGGTGGTTCCATCTTCGCTCGGCGATAGCCGCCACCGCGCTGTTGGCCACCGGTGGCCACGAGCAGTTCCTGCAAGGCCGGATCGGCCTCGCCCGGTTCTACTGTCGTCAACTCCTTCCCCAGGCCGAAGCGCTGCTGCCGGCGGCGACGGCTCCATTGTCCGATCTGGCCATGTGATCAGTTCTCGTGAGCCGAAGCGTGCGGAACCCGCCGCTGGGCGCTGATAAAAACGCGGAATGAGAGTTTCCGACAAGGTCGTGGTGGTCACCGGTGGAGGGAGCGGGATTGGC
Source organism: Acidimicrobiia bacterium (assembly GCA_035463935.1). GTDB lineage: Bacteria > Actinomycetota > Acidimicrobiia > Spongiisociales > ZC4RG35 > DATEEG01. The sequence continues at coordinate 16,822 of DATHSX010000210.1, forward strand.
GCCGGACTGGCCCGCCGCTTCGCCCGCGAGGCGGCCGCGGCAGTGATCGTTGCCGACATCGACCTGGAGGCCGCCACTCGGATCGCCGGCGACATGGGCGGTCATCCGGCGGCGGTGGATGTGGCTGACGCGGAATCCAACCGGCGCCTCATCGACGAGACCGAGGAGCGCTTCGGGCCGATCGATCTCTTCTGCGCCAACGCCGGGATCGCCTTCGCGGGCGACGAACAGAGCCCCGAGGACGACTGGGACCGGGCCTGGCGGGTGAATTTCCTCTCTCATGTCCACGCCGCTCGCCTGCTCATTCCGCGCTGGACGGCGCGCGGCGAGGGTTACCTCCTGGTCACCGCCTCGGCCGCGGGACTGCTCACCAACCTCGGCGCTGCCCAGTACACGGTTACCAAGCACGCCGCCGTCGCTTTCGCCGAATGGCTCTCCATCACTTACGGCCGGGCCGGAATCAGGATTTCCTGTCTCTGTCCGCAAGGGGTGCAGACCCCGATGCTCACAAAGGCGGGGAAGGTATCGGAGCTGCTGGCGGCCACCGCCCTCACCCCGGCCGAGGTGGCCGAGGCAGTGATAACCGGGATCGAGGCGGAGCAGTTCCTGATCCTCCCCCATCCCGAAGTCGCCCGCTACCTCGGACACAAGGTGAGCGACCGCGACGGATGGATCGAGGCGATGCGACGGCTTCAGGACCGCCTCGGGGGGACCTGATAAGCCCGGAGCAGGCCAGAATGGGCCCGTGCAAAGACGCCGAGTGGTGGTGACCGGGCTGGGCGTGGTCGCCGCCCCCGGGATCGGGGTCGACCGTTTCTGGAAGGGGCTGGGAGAAGCTCCCGGGCCCGGTCCGCATGCGGTCCTAGATTGGGACCCGGAGTCGTGGATCCCCCGGCGCGAGAGCCGGCGCCTCGACCGCTTCTCCCAGTTCGCGCTGGTCGCCGCGGCCGAAGCGCTGGAAACGGCGGGAGCGCTCACGGCCCATCGCGACCGAACGGCGGTCTGCGTGGCCACCGGCATCGGGGGGCTCGCCTCCTTCGAGGAACTGGTCCAGGCCGCCTACGCCGATGAGGTCCGGGCCTCACCCCTCCTGGTCCCGATGATGATGTGCAACGCCGCCGCGGCGGCGATCTCGATCAAGTACGGGTTCGGCGGTCCCGCCACGACTCCGGTCGTGGCCTGCGCCGCCGGCAACCAGGCGATCTCCGATGCCCTGCGGGCCATTCAGTGGGGCTACGCCGACGCCGCCATCGCCGGCGGGGCGGAGGGAGCTATTCGCCCGCCGACCGTGACCGGCTTTGCCTCGGCTCGGGCGCTCTCCCCCACCCTCACCGCCCGGCCCTTTGCGGTCGATCGCGACGGCTTCGTGATCGGGGAGGGAGCGGGCGTGCTGGTGCTGGAGGAGCGGGAAATGGCCCAGGCCCGGGGGGCCACCATCCTGGCGGAATTGACCGGCGCCGCCTCCACCGCCGACGCCCACCACATCACAGCACCCCATCCGCAGGGTGAGGGGGCGGAACGAGCCCTGCGCCTGGCGCTGGCGGACGCCGGCCTCGGTCCGACCGACATCGGTTATGTCAACGCCCACGGGACCGGAACCGACCTCAACGACCTGACCGAAGGGCAGGTGATCGCCCGGGTGTTCGCGGACCACCAGCCCCCCGTCTCCTCCATCAAAGGGGTGACCGGGCATGCCCTCGGGGCGAGCGGAGCCCTCGAGGCGGTGGCGAGCGTGCTGGCGTTGGTCCATCGGTCGTTGCCTCCCAACCTCGGCCTGACCAACCAGGATCCCGCGATCCCCCTCACCGACATCGTGCGCGAGCCCCGGCCTTGGGACCCTCGGCCAATCGCCTCCAACTCCTTCGGTTTTGGGGGCCACAACACGGTGCTGATCATCTCCCCGCCCTGATGCCTTCGCCGGCCCAGATGCCTTCGGCGGCTTGGTGACCTAATGTGGGACCGTACGCGGGAGCCCGGCTGACCGGGCTGAGAGGGAGGTGAGAGCCTCCGACCGTCGGAACCTGATCCGGATAATGCCGGCGCAGGGAGATGCCACGGCCGCCAGTCGCTCACATCGAGCGGGGCTCCCCCAGGAAAGGACCCGGATCGATGAAGCGCCGCCTCACCCTCACCCTCGTTACCCTCCTAGCCCTTGCCGCCTGCGCGTCCGAGACCCAGGAACCGGTGGCTATCACCGTGATGACCCATGATTCCTTTGCGGACGCGGTCACCGCCGATACGTTCGCCGCCTTCACCGAGAGCACCGGCCACACCGTCCTGGTACTGGCTGCCGGCGACGCCGGCGCCATGGTGAACCAGGCCATCCTCACCGCCGACAATCCCCTGGCCGATCTCATCTTCGGCATCGACGACACCTTCCTCACCAGGGCGATCGAAGCCGGGATCCTCGAGAGTCACACGAGCCGGATGCTCGAGCAGGTAACGGCGGACCTCCATCCTGACACCGATCTGGCCACGCCGATCGACTACGGCGACGTCTGTCTCAACTACGACAAGGAGGCGTTCGCCGCCGCGGCCCCACCTGCGACGCTCGAAGACCTGATCGATCCGGCCTTCGCCGGACAGTTGGTGGTTGAGGACCCCTCGATCTCATCGCCCGGGCTCGCTTTCTTGCTGGCCACCATCGACCGCTTCGGGGAAGGCGGCTGGCAGCAGTACTGGGGCGCCCTCCGAGACAACGACGTTCTAGTTGCCCCCGGCTGGTCGGAGGCGTACTACGGGGAGTTCTCGGGAGGTGCCGGCGAAGGTGATCGGCCGCTGGTGGTGTCGTATGCGTCTTCCCCGCCGGCGGAGGTCATCTTCTCCGAGACGCCACTCACTGAGGCGCCTACCGGGGTCATCACCGACGGGTGCTATCGCCAGGTGGAGTACGCCGCCGTCCTGGCCGGCTCAAAGCACCCAGCCGAGGCGGGAGAACTGATCGACTTCATGTTGTCGGTCGATTTCCAGGAGACCATCCCCCTGACCTGGTTCGTCTTCCCGGCCAACCAGGACGCGAC
>DATHSX010000211.1:0-2904 GCA_035463935.1 Acidimicrobiia bacterium
GATACGCCTGCCGGGACGTTCTTCTGCTCCACGTACCTGGAGCCCGACCCTGGATCCCACGCCGTGACGTTTGGTGTCGGATTTGACGATGCTCGCTTCTTCCGAGGAAGGGACACAGACCATCACCGGGTTTCCGGTTGCCCTGATCGACCCTGCTGTCGGATTCCCAACGTGGACATGGCAGCCCGTTGGAATAATCAGGTGGTGGCGTCGCCGCGTGCCCAAGCGCGTATCGTCGGACTTCTTTCTCCCGACCCCTATCCCAACGTCGACCTGACCGAGATCTACGAGATCGTCGACAAGCATCAGCCCGGCGGACGCATTCCCTCGCCGGGCGGGTGACTAGCTAGCCGGTTGCTGGAGAGAGAAATGACTGGCCGACGGGATTCGCCCCTCTAGCTTTGCGTGTAACAGGAGACACCATGGAACACTTCGACGGATCGCTACGCCTGGCCCATGAGGCCAGTCCGATCAGGGTCGCGATCGATCTGACTGACGACCACGTCATGAAGATCTCGGCCGAGAGCGTCGAGATCGGTGTGTGGCCCCTGGGTCACATCGCCTTTCGCGCCCTGGACGACGGATTCCACATGATCGCCGACGGCGAGGAGATCGTGATCCGGACCGACAACGACCCGGCCTTTGCCCTGGCCGTTGGCATCCGCAATGCCCCCACGCAGTTGCGTAGGCAGATATCGGAACTGATGAGATACGACCCGCGCTTTCACGAACAGGGCGAACCGGAACCGGAGACTTAGGCGAGGAAGAGGGTCGGCTCGGCCAGGTTCTCGAGGACCATGGCCATGAAACGGCGACCGAGCCCACCGTCTACCACGCGGTGGTCGTACGACAAGGACAGGGGCAGCAATGGGGCAATGGCCACTTTGCCGTCGTCAGCAATGGGCTGCTCGACGGCCCTACCGACCGAGAGGATGGCCGTGGTGCCGGGCGGCACGAGCGGGGTCCCGAACCCCCCACCCAACGCCCCGATGTTGGAGATCGTAAAAGTCTGCCCGGTCAGATCAGCTGCGGTCAACTGCCGCTCCTTGGCCTGGGCCGCCAACCGCCTGACGTCGGCGGCGACCTCGAGCAAAGTCCGTTGATCCGCAGCCTTCACCACGACCACCAGCAGACCGTCGGGCGTATCGACTGCCACGCCGATGTCGTAGTGCCGATAAAGAATCAGGTCGTCGCCGGAGATCGACGAGTTGAGATCCGGATAGGCCTGCAAGGCCGGGAGCACGGCCTTGATGACCAGCGCCTCCAGGGGAATCTTGGTCTGATGCCGGTTTTCCAGGGCCTTGCGGGCGGCCAGCAGGCGGGAGGCATCGACCTGATCAAAAGTGGTGACGTGGGGGATCTCCTGCCAGGACCGGGTCATGTTGGCGGCGATCGTCCGGCGTGTCTTGGAAAGCGGCCTTCGCTCGCCGGTCCGGGCCACGGGAATCGGAGGCAGGGTCATCGGAGCCGGCTCCTCCACCGGGCCGCCTGCCATCTCTTCGGCGGCTGCCAGCACATCCTCCCTGGTGATCCGGCCCTCTGGACCCGAACCTGTGAGCTTCCCCAGGTCGACTCCCAGATCCTTGGCGAGTTTGCGCACCACCGGCAGCGCATGGACCCTGGTAAGTGCCCGTTCCACCCTGCCCGGCCGCGGGGCCAACTGCTCGGCGTCCTCGCTCAGGCTCCCCACGATCGGCTGCACCGATTGCGCCATGCCCATGCTATCGGGGGCCTCGGGCATGCCTTCGTCGGTGGCCGTCTCCTCCTCCAATTGCTCCAGCAGATCCGGCGCGGCCTGCTCGGGCCCACTCCCCGCCGGCCACACCTCCCCCGCCGAACCCACGACCACCAGGATGTCTCCGACCGCCACGGTCTGACCTTCGGAGCCGCCATGGTGGAGCACCACCCCGGCGTATGGAGAAGGAATCTCGACCACCGCCTTGTCGGTTTCCACCTCGACTATCGGTTGATCGCTTCTTACCTCTCCCCCGACCGGCACCAGCCACCGGACGATCTCGGCCTCCGTGAGGCCCTCCCCGATGTCGGGCAGTCGGAATTCCCTGGCCATCAGGCCTCCATGGTCCGGCGGGCGGCGGCGGCGATCCGGTCAGCCGACGGCAGATAATGGTGTTCCGCCCGTTTGAGAGGAAATACCGTGTCCCATCCGGTCACTCGCCGGACCGGCGCGGCCAAGGCGTAGAGCAGACGCTCCTGGATCAGCGCGGCGACCTCGGCCCCAAACCCGCCGGTGCGAGGAGCCTCGTGGATCACCACCGCCCGCCCGGTCTTTTCCACCGATCCCAGGATGGCCTCCTCATCGAGAGGGACGAGCGAGCGGAGATCGATCAGCTCGGCGGAGATCCCTTCATGGGACAGGATCTCGACGGCCGCGCGGGATTCCTTGGTCATGGCCCCCCAGGTGATCAGGGTGACATCGGTGCCGGCAGCCTCGAGCCGCGCCTCTCCAAGCGGCACGGTGTACCACTCTTCCGGGACCTCCTCCTTCACCGCCCGGTATAGGCGAATCGGTTCGCAGAAGATCACCGGATCGGGGTCTTCGATCGCAGCCAGGAGCAGGCCCTTGGCATCGAATGGGGTGGACGGCACGACCACCTTCAGGCCGGGGATATGGGTGTAGATCGCCTCCATCGACTCGGAGTGATGCTCGGCGGCGCCGATGCCTCCGCCAAAGGGGATCCGGATCACGAGGGGGGCGGTGAAGCGGTGCCGGGAGCGGTTCCGGATGCGGGCCGCGTGGTTGATGATCTGGTTGTAGGCGGGATACGAGAATCCCATGAATTGGAGTTCGACGACGGGGCGCAGCCCCGCCACCGCCATTCCCAAGCCCACGCCAACGATGGCCGATTCGGCAACCGGGGTATCAACCACCCGCTCGGCACCGTA
>DATHSX010000212.1:0-1755 GCA_035463935.1 Acidimicrobiia bacterium
GGGATTGCTGACCAGGTGCTGATAGGTATGACCGATCCGCTCAACCTCCAACCGGCACCCGGTCGCGGTGGCCGCTGCCTCGAAGCAGGCGAGCACCCGGGGAAGGAGCACATCCAGTCGGGACTGGTCGGGGGCCCGCACGTACCAGGTCGAACGGGTGAAACCAGGGATGATGTTGGCGGCATCACCGCCGTGGGTGATGATGCCATGGACCTTGTCGGTGACCTCTAACTGCTGGCGGAGCGTGGAGATATTGACGTAGGCCTGGACGAAGGCATCGAGCGCATTGATGCCGACAAACGGATAGGCCGAGGCATGGGCCTCTTTGCCGTGATAGAGAATGTCGATGTGAGACACCGAGATCACCGGTGGATCGACCACGTCGTGGGTCGAAGGGTGGATCATCATTGCCATCGCCGCTCCGGTGAAGGCACCCGCTTCGATGAGATCGACCTTGCCGCCAAACTTCTCCTCGGCCGGGGTGCCCAGCACGGTTAGCCGGAACCCCAGCGCATCGGTCAGGTCTTTGAGGCCCAGCGCCGCCCCCAGCCCGGCGGTGGCGATGATGTTGTGCCCGCAGGCGTGCCCGACTCCCGGGAGGGCGTCGTACTCCGCGCAAATCACCACCTCCGGTCCGGTGGTACCGGCCCGGGCCACGAAGGCCGTTTCCAGGCCGTAGGCGGGATACTCGATCTCGAACCCGTGCTGTCCTAGGTAACCCGCCAGCTTCGCCGAAGTGCGGCGCTCCTCGAAGGCAATCTCGGGGTTCTCGTACATCCACCGGCTGATGTCCTTCAATTCGGCTTCGTGTTTCACGACAGCGGCGCGAGCGGTGTCCTTGGCTTCCATCGGGCGGACCCTACCGAGAACGTGGGTCGTCCGACGTATCGTGGAGAGAGTGAGATCCCCTTTGGCCCGGTTGGTGCTGGTGCTTGTGATCGCTGGTTGCGCTGTTCCGGAAGCGGCCACGACGACCGGGACGCCTGCTTCCACCACTACCGAGGCACCGGCCCCCACCTCCACCGTCGAACCGTTGGTCGAGTGCCCCCCGATCCCGTACCGGGTTGAGGTGTTGCCGGTCCGGGCGAGGGGGGCGCCGGCCGACCTCGGCTCGATCGAGCTCGATGAGTTCACCGCGATAGGGGGGACCAGGTCGGTCTTCTGGGTCGATGGCGAGGGGGCGCTCACCGTCGCCCTGGTCCGGGGCTCCCTCCCCCCCCGGGACTGGCCCGGGGAACGGGGCGAAGTGATGGTGGCGGGAATGAAGGCAGTGGTGGGTCCCTTCGATCAGGGCCGATGGGTCGCCGCCTGGTTCGAAGGCGGCGGCGCGCGCTGTGACCTTTACACCATGGTCTTCTACCCACCGGTGGATCCGAGCGAGGTGGAGGCGGCGCTCGCTTCGATCACGAGGAGCGATTAGGACCCGCTAGCCCGGCTTTGCCTCCTTCCACAGTTCGCTCACCGCGGCCACGCTGCCCATGACCCCGGCGGTGTCGAGGGGGAGGAAGATCTTGGTGGCCTGGCCGTTGGCGATTCCCTGCAGGGCCTCGAGGTAGCGGATGGCGATCAGGTCAGGGGAGGGATTGCCGGTATGGATGGCGGCGAAGACCCTCTCGATGGCCCGGCCCTCGCCCTCGGCCACGGTCTCCCGCTTGTAACGGTCGGCGTCGGCCACCCTCTTGATGGCCTCGGCCTGGCCCTCGGCCTCCAGCACCTGGCTGAGCTTGAGGCCCTCGGCTCGCAGGACCCGGGCCG
>DATHSX010000213.1:0-1606 GCA_035463935.1 Acidimicrobiia bacterium
CGCCCATCGGTCCCACCTCCACCACCAGGCCGATGGTGCCGGCTATGGGGGAAGCATTGGTGATCTCCGGCCCCGAGGGGATCCGGCTCGTCGGCCTCGACGGCACCACACTTGTCCTCGCGTCGGACCCCCTCTACGAGGCGATCACTTGGGCGGTCTCGGACGGGGAAGGCGGACTGGTCTTTCAACATGACGTGACCCCGCTCCCCTGGGACCAGGGAACCATCCTCGCCCTGGCAGCCGGAACGACCGAACCGAGAGTCCTGGTGGCGCCACCACCCGGTGGCTACCTCCGCCCGCTCGCCATCGACTCGGGCCTGCTGCTCTACCGGGTAGACCTCGAGAATCGCTCTGAGGTCAGGACGCTGGACGCCGAAAGCCGGGTCTCTACTGTCGTCGTGCCGGCCACCGAGCTCCTGATCGGCGCCGCCACCGCTGGAGGTCGCGTCGTCGCCGGCTTCGGCGGTGAATGCCCGCGCCTGGCCTGGTACGCGCTCGACGGCAGCCCCCTGGCCCGGCCGTCCTGGGACACTGACGATTGTCGCCCGGGTCCGATGGTCGATCTCGCCTTCACCGGCAATGCCCTGTATCTCTTGGAGGACCGCGACTCTCGCCGTCTGGTTCGGCTCGATTTCGCCACGGGAGAGACGGTCGACGTGGCGGCCAGCGAAGCCTGGGCGGTTGCTGCCCTGCCCGATGGCACGGTGGCCCTGGGAGGATCCCAGATTTCGGTCGGACGAATTGGAGCAGCCGGGTTCGTCGAGACCTTCCGGACCGCGAACGCGACCAGCTTCTCATTGGCCGTCGTCGGGGCTCTCTCCACCGCTGCCACCCTGGGCTCAGGCAGCGGGGATTTGCCCTGCACCCCGCTCGAGGTGGGCGACCCCCCGCCCCAGAACCTTCCTCCCGCGGTCGGAGACCGGCGGGTGGAGCTGTTCCGGATGGCCGCCGCCTGCGACCTTGCCGGGCTGGCGGCGCGGGCCACTGCCCACCACACCTCGTTCAGTTTCGGGGGCGAGACAGATCCCCTTCGGTCCTGGATCCGCAGCGCCCGTCACGGATTCGATGTTATGAGCTGGATGGTCCGCATCCTCAACACCACCCCGGCCGTGGATGCGGTCGGTACTTACGTCTGGCCGGCAGTTCATGCCACCAACAGCGAAGGCGACTGGCAAGAGATGTCGGCCATCCTCTCGGCGGCCGAGTTCGATCAGTACTACCCGCATCGCGACAGAGGGTGGCTGGGGCTGCGAATCGGAATCGCCCCCGACGGAACCTGGCGCTTTGCCGTAGCCGGCGACTGAGTCGTCCAGGCTCAGCCGACGATGGCGGCCTTGAGGTTGGCGAATACCGTCTCGAGATCCGTCAGGGCAACGCTCTCGTCGGCCTGATGCGCCTGGGCCGTCTCCCCGGGCCCGTAATTGACCCCGACCACCCCGTAAGTGCCCAGGCGGGCAACGTCGGTCCATCCCTGCTTGGCGGTGCGGGCGGCACCCGATACCCGGGCCAACTCACTGAGAAAGGGGGCGTCGACCCGGACCGGGCCGGCCGGAGCCGAGTCGATGACCTCGAACTCATCCACCTCCTCACACGCCCGGCGGAGTAA
>DATHSX010000214.1:0-1544 GCA_035463935.1 Acidimicrobiia bacterium
TGTCCGACCATCACCGGCACCCGCACACAGGTGGGCTCGATAGCGATGTTCGGCGCCTCGAGGATCTTCCGGGTCTCATTGACCAGCTTCCACTCCTCGTCCGTGTAGCCCTGGTCGCTCGCCGATCCGGCGTACGGCACCACGTTCCATCCGATCGGGCGGACGTACAACTCCCCGCCCGGATCGATCCATCGTCCCTGGGTCAGCGCCAGTCGATCGGAACCAAGCAAGTCGTTCTGACGGCTGAGTTCGTCGATTCCCCGTTGACCTGATCCGGAGACCGACTGGTACGAGGTGGCCACCATCCGTTGGAGCCCGGCTGCTCGGTGGAGGGGCCCGGCCGCCATCATCAGGGCGATCGTCGTGCAATTGGGATTCGAGATGATTCCCCGATGGCCGCTGATCGCATGATCATTGACCCCGACCACCACAAGGGGAATACCGGGGTCCCGCCTGAAGGCCGAGGAATTGTCAACCACGACGGCGCCGGCGGCGGTGAAACTCGGGGCGTGCGACCGGGAGCGTTCGGCGCCGGCCGAGAACAAGGCGATATCGATGCCGGCGGGGTCAGCCGTCTCCAGGCTCTCCACCTCGATCTCTCCCCACGGCGTGCTGACGTTGGTCCCCGCCGAGCGGGGCGAGGCAAACAAGCGCAGTTCCGCCAACGGGAAATCCCGCTGGCTGAGTATTTCGATCATCGTCCGGCCAACGGCTCCGGTCGCCCCCACGACTGCCACTCGCCGGTCGGTCATGCTCCCACCTCGGAGGCGATCAAGGGGGGCTCGAAGGCACCGTGCAGCGCCTTCACGGCGGCATCGACCTGGTCGCCGCGCACGACACAGGAGATGCGGATGGTGGAGGTCGATATCATCTCGATGTTGATACCGGCGTCCGCCAGCGCCCGGAACACGCGGGCCGCCACACCGGGATGTGACTTCATTCCGGCTCCCACGAGCGAGACCTTGCCGACGTTCTCTTCCACGTCGACGCTGACGGCCCCCATCGCATCGGCGACCTTGCCGGCCACCTCCGCAGCATGGCTGGCGGTGGCCCGGGGTACGGTGAAGCTGATGTCAGTCGAGCCATCGTGGCTCACGTTCTGCACGATCATGTCGACGTTGATTCCTCGTTCGGCCAGGGGCTCGAACAGCGCGGCCGCCACGCCGGGCTGATCAGGCACTCCGCGCACGGTCACCTTGGCCTCCGTGCGGTCATGGGCGATGCCGCTGATGACTGCCTGCTCCATGGTGGCCTCCTTGACCCAGGTTCCCGGTGAGTGGTGAAACGAAGAACGGACATGAATCGGGATGTTGAATCGCCGGCCGAACTCAACCGAGCGGGTCATCAGCACGCCGGCTCCCGAGGCCGACAATTCCAGCATCTCATCGAAAGAGATTTCGTCGAGTTTCCGGGCCCCGATGACGATCCGGGGATCGGCGGAGAACACGCCGTCGACATCGGTGTAGATCTCGCAGACATCGGCCTGCAGGGCTGCCGCCAATGCCACCGCGGTGGCGTCGGAGCCCCCCCGCCCGAGCGTGGTG
>DATHSX010000215.1:0-1809 GCA_035463935.1 Acidimicrobiia bacterium
AGCTCCTTGAAGGGCTCCGAACCCACCCCATCGTCGGGGATGTCAGGGGGCGAGGGCTGTTCATGGCCGTCGAGCTGATGCCTAAGCAGTTCGGGGAGGCGGACTCGGTGCTTGACATGGGGGTGGACAATCATGTCGCTGCGGTAGCCCGCGACATGGGACTGTTCGTTCGGCCCCTGGACGGGACCATCCTCCTCGCCCCTCCTCTCATCTTCACCAGAGACCAGGCAGAGCGAACAGTCGAGGTGCTCGACGCCGCCCTCACCAAGGTGGAAGCTCGGTCCCTTTCCGGGACCAGGGGGTAGGAGATGAGTCGCGACGACGGCGGAACAAAACAAACCGCCCCCAGGGCGAGTGGCGGATTAGCCCGTCTTAGCTCCGTGGCTCTGATGTTCCTCCGTCTCGAGAGCGATGCCTGGCCATGTCACTTCGGGGGCCTCGCCATCCTCGAGGGGAAGACCCTGCTCGACGCCACCGGGCAGTTGCGAATCGAAGAGATCAGGGATCGGCTGGCCCGCCGTTTGACCCGGGTTCCGGAACTGCGCCGACGCCTCCACCTTCCAGGGCTCTTTGGAGGAAGACCACTGTGGGTGGACGACCATCGGTTCGCCATCGAGCACCACGTGTTTGAAGTCGCCGTTGCCTTCCCAGGAGGCGACAAACAGCTCCTCGAGACCGCGGCCCGGATCTACGAAGGACTATTGGACCGGGGAGGTCCACTGTGGGAGCTGTGGTTCCTGACAGGCCTCAGCGAACATCGGGTCGGCGTGTTGCTCAAACTGCACCACGCCGTGGCGGACGGCCTGGCTGCCGTGGCGATCATGGGGTCACTATTCGACTTCGAGCCCGACGCTCCAGAACCCGACATGGTCCCGTGGACACCCAAACCGATCCCAGGTTCCTGGCCCCTTCTCGTCGACAATCTCTCCAGCAAGATCCAAACCCTACGGCGCGCCATCGCGGCGTTATCACACCCGCTGCGTCTTCTCAGACAAGCGCGCGCCTTCGCCGTGATGACCCGCCGGTACTTCGAGAAGAAGGCGGCGCCGGCCAGCTCGCTCAACCAGCCGGTACGAGCCGGTCGGCTCATTCGGTTCCTTCGACTGGACGTCGCCAGGATGAGAGAGGCCGCCCATGTCCGCGACGGCAAGATCAATGATGTGGTCCTCACCTTATGGGCGGGAGGCATGCGTCGACTGCTGAAGCACCGGAGAGAACCGGTCGCCGGGGTGGAGTTGATCAGCGGGATGCCGGTCTCTTTGCGATCCGACGCTGCAATCGACAACCAAGTGGGGACCATGGTCCTGGCATTGCCGGTCTGGCAGGACGACCCGTCGGATCGACTGAGGCTGATCGCCAGCAGAACGCGAACGGCCAAAGCCGAGCAACGGCCGGCGGCCATCATGGGCTATATGGCCGGTCTGGCGGCCACGCCGATCGGGAAGTACTACACCACACACCAGCGAGCAAGCAACGTGATTGTCACAAACGTGATGGGGCCTTCAGTGCCGGTGTATGTGTTGGGAGCTCGAATACTTGAGATTCTTCCAATCATCGAGCTGGTGGGGAACATCGGGCTCACCTTGTGTGCCTTCTCATACTCGGGTGAGATGTTCATGGTCGTCACGGCCGACGCCACAGCTTTTCCCGATCTTGAGGTCCTGATGGAGGGCATGGAACAGGATTGGCATGCGCTGACCGGGAGGCGCATCTCAGCGGCAGCGCCCGGCTGAGCACGCCGACCATCTGGTTGAATAGCTCGAACCTCCGTCGATGGTCAGTTGCCAGCCTTGCATCGGGGAAGGAGCG
>DATHSX010000216.1:0-1864 GCA_035463935.1 Acidimicrobiia bacterium
GAACGAACAGTCAAGCAACCTCCGCCTTGCGCCTGCCGACTACCGTCCCGCAATGACCTATCGAGCCGGGATCGCCACCCGCTCTCGCATCCTCGACGCCACCCGCGGCCTGCTGGCCGAGGGAGGTCTGGAAGCCACCACCGTCAAGGCGATCTGTGCCCAGGCGGCGGTCCAGCCCGGCAGCTTCTACAACCTCTTCCCCTCGAAGGAGGAGGTGGTCATGACTGTGGTGCGCGAGGCCCTCGCGGCCGTCGAGCCGGTGCCGGTGGGACCGGGAGAGACGGTCTCGGATCTGGTCAATGCCTTCGTCCGGTTCGTCACCACCGAGCCGGTCATCGCCCGGGTCTATCTGATCATGGCCGTTTCCGGCGGCCTGACCGACGGCTCCATCGGCCGCCGGGTACTGCGCCACCACCAGGCCCGGGTGGAACGGTTCACCGCGGCGATCCGACGGGCCCGCCCCCAATGGGGAGCCGCCGGAGCCGAAGTGAGGGCGGAGGCGCTGGTGGCAGCCCTCACCGGGTATGCCCTCCATGCCATTCTCGATCCCGACTTCGATCTGGCCAAGCATGCCGAGCGACTCCTCGAACGTGAGTAGCTTCTCCAACCTCAGCGTCCTGGCAGTGGGTCCCAACGACAATCGCGCCTACGTACTTTCCTGCGCCAAGACACGCCAGGCCGTGATCATCGACGCCGCCGACGAGCCCCAACGGATTCTGGCCACCTGTGAGGGTTTGGTGGTCCAGGCGATCCTCACGACCCACGGGCACGCCGACCACATCCAGGCGGTGGACGGAGTGCAGGCGGCCTTGGCCGTGCCGTTCTTCCTCCACCCGGCCGACGCGGCCATCGCCGGGCGCCGGCCCGACGAGCCCCTCGCCCACGGCCAGGAGATCGGAGTCGGAACTCTCAACCTCCACGTCATCCACACCCCCGGGCATACTCCGGGCTCGGTGTGCTTCGCAGTCGAGCCGGTCATCTACAGCGGGGACACCCTCTTCCCCGGGGGGCCCGGCGCCACCCGCTGGGACTACTCCGACTTCGGTCAGATCATGGATTCGATCGAGCAACGCCTGATGATCTATCCCGACGAAACCGTGATTTATCCGGGCCACGGCGCCTCCACCACCCTGGGGAGCGAACGACCCCACCTCGGTGAATGGCGCCGGCGGGGTTGGTGACGGGGACCATGGAGATCGCTATCCAGCTGCGGGGACCCTACCGCGAAGTGCTCGGCGCTGCCCGGTGGGCGGAAGCGGAGGGTCTGGTCGCCATCGCCCTGCCCGACCACTATCTGGCATCCACCTCCGATCGGGAAGCCCCGGCCTGGGACAGCCTGTTGCACTTCGCCGGTCTGGCCAGAGACACCAAGACCATCGGCCTGGTCGATCTGGTTTCTCCGATCACGTTTCGCCACCCGGCGGTCTACGCCAAGACCGCGGTCACGCTGGCTGACATGTCTGATGGCCGCTTCACTCTGGGCCTCGGCACCGGCTGGCTGGAATGGGAGCACTCCTCCTTTGGCATCGAGTTCTTTGACCAGAAGGAGCGCTTTCAGCGCCTCGAGGAAAGCCTCGGTTATCTGGAGGCGCTGAGGCGAGGGCGGGCTTTCGCCGGCCGGTTCTATCAACTCGAACAGTTCGCAGCTTCCCCTCCCATGACGGTGCCGATCGTGGTGGGTGGCTCCGGGCTCCAGCGCACCCCGGAACTGGCGGGACGCTACGCCGACGAGTTCAACCTGTTTCCGAATACGGCCAGCGATACCCAGAGCCGGGTTGAGCGTTGCCGCCATGCCGCGGTCGATGCCGGACGGGACCCAGATTCGATCAGGTTCAGCTTCACCTCCATACCGGTCGCCGGCACC
>DATHSX010000217.1:0-8055 GCA_035463935.1 Acidimicrobiia bacterium
GCAGATCCGACACATGCCGAAGTCACGCAGGAACGCCCGGGGGCGTCCGCAACGCTGGCAGCGGTTGTAGCCGCGGACACCGAACTTCGGTTTGCGATTGGCTTTGATGATCATCGATTTCTTTGCCACAGCGACTCCTAAGCCCCACTCCGTGGTTGGGCCTCTTGCTTACGGAACGGAAAGCCAAAGGCTTCGAGCAAGGCCCTGGCATGCTGGTCGTCGCTGGTGGAGGTGCAGATGGTGATGTCCATACCCCGCACCGACGAGACCCGATCGAAGTCGATCTCCGGAAAGATCAGCTGCTCGGTTACCCCGAAGCTGTAGTTGCCTCGCCCGTCGAACGCCCGCGGGTTGAGACCCCGGAAGTCCCTGATCCGGGGAATGGCAACGGCTAGCAAGCGGTCGAAGAACTCCCACATCCGTCTACCGCGCAGGGTCACCGAGGCACCCACGGGCATGCCCTCTCTGACCTTGAAGCCCGCGATCGACTTGCGCGACTTGTTGAGGCGCGGCCTCTGACCGGTGATCAGGGCCAGCTCATCCATGGCCGATTCGATCTGGCGCCGATCGCCCACCGCCTCGCCCACGCCCATGTTGACCACGATCTTCTCCAGCCGCGGGATCTCCATGACGTTCGCGATGGAGAGCTGCTCCCGTAAGGCAGGGGCCACTTTCTCGGCATAGATCGCCTTGAGCCGTGGCTGTTCGACCACGGTTTGAACCGCCGCGGCGCTCACAGGTCACCCCCGCACCGGCGGCACACCCGATGCTTGCCGTTCTCGTCGATCCGATAGCCGATCCGGGCCGGACGCCCACAGTCGTCGCAGACAATCATGACGTTGGAGACATGGATCGGCATGTCCTTGTCGATCACCCCACCCTGCATGGTCTGGCCGCGCGGGCGCTGATGCTTTTTGGAGGTGTTGACTCCCTCGACGATGACTTGATCCTTTTTCGGGAACACCCGGGAGATCCGTGACTCCTTACCGGCGTCCTTGCCGGAAATCACTATCACCTTGTCCCCTTCGCGAAGTCTCATGGCAGCTCCCTGTGCATCACAACACCTCCGGGGCGAGGGAGACGATGCGCATGAAGCGCTTGTCCCGCAGCTCACGGGCCACCGGCCCGAAGATACGGGTGCCCCGGGGCTGGCGGTTGTTATCGATGATCACGCAGGCATTGTCGTCGAAGCGGATGTAAGTCCCGTCGGGGCGGCGGGCCTCCTTACGAGTCCGCACCACCACCGCTCGCACGACTTCGCCCTTCTTGACCGTCCCGCCGGGTATCGCATCCTTGACTGCCGCGACGATGACGTCACCGATCCCGGCATAACGCCGGGTCGATCCTCCGAGAACGCGAATACAGAGCACTTCCCGGGCTCCGCTGTTGTCGGCCACTTTCAGGCGGCTCTCCTGCTGGATCATCGAGCCCTCTCCAACACCTCGACCACCCGCCAGCGCTTCTGCTTGGAAATCGGTCGAGTCTCCATGATCCGGACGGTGTCGCCAGCCTTGGCGTCGTTGGCCTCATCGTGGACGTGAAGCTTCGTGGTCCGGCGCACCAGCTTGTCGTAACGCGGATGATTGAACGAGCTCGGGACCTCGACGGTCACCGTCTTGTCGCGGGCGTCCGATACCACCACGCCCACGCGCGTCTTCCGCCGCCCCCGCTCGGTATTCGACGTCACGACTGGCTCCTATCTGCCGACTGCTGACTGCGGCCGGACGACTGGCTCTCCAGCCATGCCTCGATCTCCTGCTCACGGATGACCGTGGCGATGCGGGCGATGTCCTTGCGGACTTCCCGCAGGCGGGCGGTGTTGTCGAGCTGGTTGGTAGCGAGCTGGAAGCGCAGGTTGAACAACTCGGCCTTGGCCTCGGCCAGCTTGGCCGCCAGCTCATCGGCATCGAACTCGCGCAGTTCCGTGGCTTTCATGCCTGCTCCCTGGTCAAAAATCGAGTCTTGATGGGAAGCTTGTGCCCCGCTCGCCGCAGCGCATCCCGCGCCAGTTCCTCCGGGACGCCGGCCAACTCGAACATGACCCGGCCCGGCTTCACGACCGCAACCCAGAACTCGGGGTTGCCCTTGCCCGAACCCATCCGGGTCTCGGCTGGCTTCGCAGTGACCGGCTTGTCAGGGAAGATCGTGATCCACACTTTCCCGCCACGCTTGATGGTGCGGGAGATAGTGATCCGGGCGGCTTCGATTTGCCGGGCGGTGATCCATGCCTCCTCCAGCGCCTGCAGTCCGTACTCGCCGAAGTTGACGGTGGTACCGCCCTTGGCCATGCCGGTGCGACGCCCCCTGTGCACCTTGCGGTGCTTGGTTCGCTTTGGCATCAACACGGGCTATTCCTCTTCCTTCTCCGACAGGTCCATCTTGTCCGCATCAAGGTTCTCGACCGCCTCGGTGAAATCGACGTCCGTCGCCTCCTCCGCCCGCTCCGGCACCTCCGCCGCTTCCTCGGCCGGCGGCTGTTCCTCGATTAGGGGCTCCGCGGTGGTCGGCTCGGTCACGATTTCCTCGCGCGCAACCCTGTATTCGACCTCGGCTTCTTCTGCGGTGATCCGGCGACCGCCGCCTGCTTCGATCAGGCGCCGTCCGGTATCTCGCTTGCCCCCACCGGCCTCGATGAGACGCTTGCCGCCTCCGGCCTCGATGAGACGGGGCATTTTATCACGGCCCACTGCCTGCTCCGCCCGGGCTTTGGCGGGCGCCGAGCGCCGGGCCGGCCCGCCGGTGGCCAGAGCCGCTTCGGCCGCAATCTTCTCCCGGCTGGCGGCCAGACCGCCGACCACGTCGCCCCGGTAAACCCAGACCTTGACTCCGATGGCGCCCACCGTGGTGCGGGCGGTGGCGGTGCCGAAATCGATGTCGGCGCGGAGGGTGTGCAACGGCACCCGGCCCTCGCGATACCACTCGCGCCGACCCATGTCTGCGCCGCCCAACCGGCCGTTGCACTCCACCCTGACCCCTTGGGCACCGGCCTTGAGCGCAGCAGCCACCGCTCGCTTCATGGCGCGCCGGAACGCCACCCGGTTTTCGAGCTGATCGGCAATGCCCTGGGCGAGCAGCTGGGAGTCGAGGTCGGGATCCTTGATCTCGGTGATGTTGAGCTTGACCGGCTTGCTGGCGAGGCCCTCGAGGCCGGTGCGCAATCGCTCCGCCTCGGCTCCTTTCCGGCCAATGACGACTCCGGGGCGGGCGGTCTGGATCTCGACCACGACCCGGTCCCGGGTGCGCTCGATATCGATACGCGACACCGCCCCCCGGGTGAGCTCTCTGCGGAGGTAGTCGCGAATTCGCCAGTCCTCATTGACCAGCGCCACATAGTCCTTGTCGGAATACCACTTCGACTTCCAGTCGTTGGTGGTGCCGATCCGGAACAGATAGGGGTGGGTCTTCTGTCCCATCAATCAACCTCCTCGTTCCCGTCGGACACCACGATCGTGATGTGGCTCATGCGTTTGCGTATCCGGGTGGCGCGGCCCCGGGCTCGGGGCCGGAACCGTTTGAGGGTCGGTCCCTCGTCGGCGAAGGCTTGGGCCACGACCAGATCCTCGGCGTCGAGCGCATGGTTGTGCTCGGCGTTGGCCACGGCCGAATTCAGTACCTTGCGGATGGGGTCGGCCGCCCCCCGGGGGGTCAGGGCGAGGACAGACCGCGCCTCTTCCACCCTGAGGCCCCGCACCAGGTCGAGCACCCGGCGCATCTTGGTGGCGGGATGCCTGATGAACTTGGCTTGCGCTCTTACATCCATGATCTGCCGCTCATGTTCTCTTGGCCGCCTTCTCTTTCCTGCCCGCATGGCCCCGGAAGGTGCGGGTGGGCGCGAATTCGCCGAGCTTGTGCCCGACCATCGACTCGGTGACGAAGACCGGCACGTGCTTACGGCCGTCGTGGACCGCGATCGTGTGCCCGACCATCTCGGGAACGATGGTGGAGCGCCGGCTCCAGGTGCGGATGACCCGCTTCTCGCTCTTGCGGTTCAACTCATCGACCTTGTTCATCAAGTGGTCGTCGACGAAAGGACCCTTGGACAGACTCCGTGCCATTGCTTACCTCCGGCCCCCGGTCGACCGGCGACGCACGATCATTCGATTGCTTGCTTTCTTCTTCTTCCGGGTGCGACCCTCGGGTTTTCCCCACGGGCTGACCGGATGGCGGCCGCCCGAGGAACGGCCTTCGCCCCCGCCCAGGGGATGGTCGACCGGGTTCATCACGACGCCGCGGCTTTGCGGTCTCACGCCCTTCCAGCGGTTGCGGCCGGCCTTGCCCACCTTGATGAGCTCCGCCTCGACGTTTCCGACCTGACCGACTGTGGCCCGGCAGTCGAGCGGCACCATCCGCATCTCTCCTGAGGGAAGGCGGAGCAGGGCCATCTCGTTTTCCTTGGACATGAGCTGGACGCCGGCGCCCGCCGAGCGAGCCATCTTCGCCCCCCCGCCGGGACGCAACTCGATGGCGTGGACCGTGGTTCCCGCCGGGATGTTGCGCAGCGGGAGAGCATTACCGGCCCGGATATCGGATCCCGGACCGGACATGAGGCGATCGCCGATCTTGATGCCGTTCGGCGCCAGGATGTAGGCCTTCTCCCCATCGGCATAGTTCAGGAGGGCGATCCGAGCGTTGCGATTCGGGTCGTATTCGACCGAAGCCACCTTGGCGGGAATCCCATCCTTGCGCCGACGGAAATCCACTACCCGGTAGCGGTTCTTGTTGCCGCCTCCCCTATGGCGCGAGGTGATACGGCCGTAGGCGTTGCGTCCCCCGCTGGATTTCTTGCTGTCGAGCAACGACTTTTCCGGCTCGGACCTGGTCACGTCGACGAAGTCCGACGCCGTCTGGAATCGACGACCGGCCGAAGTTGGTTTTCTGCTTCTGATTCCCATATCGATTTTCCCTGTTACACGCCGAATAGATCGATTGAGTCGCCCTGGCCGAGGGTGACGAGAGCCCGCTTGGCCCCGGCCCGGCGACCCAGGGTGCGCCCGGTCCGCTTCCACTTGCCCTGGCGGTTCTGGGTGTTGACCGAAAGGACCGTCACCGAGAAGATCTCCTGGACGGCATCCTTGATCTCGCTCTTGTTGGAGCGGCGGTCGACGACGAAGGTGTAGGTGTTCGACTTTTCGATCAGGTCGTACGACTTTTCGGACACGACCGGGGAGATGACCACATCGCGGGGGTTTTTCACGCCGGCTCTCCCTCCCTGACGAAGTCGGACTTGGAGACGTCGTACGCGCCGGCGCTGCCCACTGCACTCACCGTCTGGCTCGTGAACACGACCTGGCGGGCCCACAGCACGTCATAGGCGGTCAGATGTTCCGGCTCGGCGATGACCACCTGGGGGAGATTGCGGAAGGCCAGGGTGGCGGTCTCGTCCGTGCGGTGAAGCACGAGCAGGGTCTTTCCAGTGGAGCCGATAGCGGTCAAGAGGGCCACCCCGTCTCTGGTCCGGGGCGTGTCCCAGTCGAAGGACTCGATCACGCTGATCGCCCCTTCGGCGGCCCGGGCCGACAAGGCCGAGTGGAGGGCCAGTCGCTTCATCTTCTTTGGAGTTCTCTGGCCGTAATCCCGTGGCTGGGGACCATGGGCGATGCCGCCACCGCGCCATTGGGGGGATCGGATCGAGCCCTGGCGAGCCCGGCCGGTGCCCTTCTGCCGCCAGGGCTTGGCGCCACCTCCCCTTACCTCGGCCCGGGTCTTGGTCTTGTGGGTCCCGGCCCGCGCTCCAGCCAGCTGGGCGGTGACCACCTGGTGGAGCACCGCCAGATTGGGCTCGATTCCGAAGATCTCGGCATTGAGGTCGACCTCGCCCCGCCTGGTGCCGTCGCCGGCGAAGAGCGCGGCGGTGGGCGTTGCCGATTTCGGTGACTTCGCTGCCATCAGCCCTTCACCGCCTCACGCACCAGCACCATCGAGCCGTTGGCGCCGGGCACCGCCCCCCGCACGAGGAGGAGATGCCGTTCGGCATCGATCTCGACAATCTGGAGATTCAGGGTGGTTACCTGATCCCCGCCCATCCGACCGGCCATCCGGGTGCCCTTGAAGACCCGGGCCGGGGTTGCACAGGCACCGATCGAACCAGGGGCCCGGTGTTTCTTGTGATTGCCGTGGGCCGCGCCCTGACCGCTGAAACCGTGGCGACGCATCACGCCCTGGAAGCCCTTGCCCTTGGATACTCCGGTGACGTCGGCCAGGCCGCCCTTGGCCAGGACGTCGGTCAGCCGGATCTCCTGGCCGACCCGGTAAGCCTCGGGATCGTCCACGCGGACCTCGACCAGGTGGCGGGAGGGCTCCACGCCCGCCTTGGCGTAGTGACCCTTGACCGGCTCGGTGACCTGCTTGGCCTTGATGGTCCCGAAGGAGAGTTGAATCGCGGCGTATCCATCGCTGTCGGGCGACTTGACCTGGACCACGTGACAGGGCCCGGCCTTGATCACGGTGACCGGAATGGCCCGCGCCTGATCGTCGAAGATCTGGGTCATGCCCAGCTTCTCTCCGAGAATGGCGTTCACAGCTTGATCTCCACTTCCACCCCGGCCGGGAGGTCGAGGCGCATCAGCGAGTCCACGGTCTTGGGCGTCGGATCGAGGATGTCGATCAGCCGCTTGTGGATACGCATTTCGAAGTGCTCGCGAGAGTCCTTGTCGACATGGGGTCCCCGAATGACGCAGTACCGATGGATCTCGGTCGGGAGCGGGATTGGGCCGCGAATTTTGGCCTGGGTACGCACCACGGTCTCGGCGATTTTGCGCGAAGACTCGTCCACCACCTGGTGGTCGTAGGCCTTGAGCCTTATGCGGATCTTTTGTTCTGCCACTAAATGCTCACTTCGTTCGCAGTACTGAGTGACCTACTGAGTACTTGGTACTACTTCGATATCTTGATGACCCGGCCGGCGCCGACCGTGCGGCCCCCCTCCCGGATGGCGAAGCGCAGACCCTCGTCCATGGCGATGGGGGCGATCAGCTCCACCGTCATGGCGGTGTTGTCCCCCGGCATCACCATCTGGGTCCCCTCCGGCAGCTTCACCGACCCGGTCACGTCGGTGGTCCGGAAATAGAACTGCGGGCGGTAGCCGTCGAAGAACGGGGAATGCCGGCCCCCCTCCTCCTTGGTCAACACGTACACCTGCGCCTCGAACAGGGTGTGGGGGGTGATGCTCCCCGGCTTGGCCAGCACCTGGCCCCGCTCCACGTCGTTCTTGCCGATCCCCCGCAGCAGCACCCCGGCGTTGTCCCCCGCCCGGGCCTCGTCCAACAGCTTCCGGAACATCTCGATCCCGGTGGCCACCGTCTTGCGGGTGGGCCGGATCCCCACGATCTCCACCTCTTCGTTGACCTTGAGCAGGCCCTGTTCCACCCGGCCGGTCACCACCGTCCCCCGCCCGGTGATGGAGAACACGTCCTCGATCGACATCAGGAAGGGCTTGTCCACCTCCCGGGTGGGCTCGGGGACATAGGAGTCGACCGCATCCATCAGGGCCACGATCTGATCGGCCGCCTCGGCATCCCCCTCCAGCGCCTTTAGGGCCGACCCCCGCACCACCGGGACCTCGTCGCCGGGGAACTCGTACTCGGTCAGCAGATCCCGCACCTCCAGCTCCACCAGCTCCAGCAGCTCGGGATCGTCCACCATGTCGGTCTTGTTCAAGAACACCACGATGCACGGCACCCCCACCTGGCGGGCCAGCAGCACGTGCTCCCGGGTCTGGGGGGCGGGACCGTCCGCCGCCGACACCACCAGGATCGCCCCGTCCACCTGGGCCGCCCCGGTGATCATGTTCTTGATGTAATCGGCATGACCGGGCATGTCGACATGGGCGTAATGCCGCTTGGCGGTCTCGTACTCCACATGGGCGATCTGGATGGTGATCCCCCGCTCCCGCTCCTCGGGCGCCTTGTCGATCTGGTCGAAGGCCGTGAAGGCATTCCCCGGCACCCGCTCCGCCAGCACCTTGGTGATCGCCGCCGTCAAGGTCGTCTTCCCGTGATCGATATGACCCATCGTCCCCACATTCACATGCGGCTTGGTCCGCTGAAACTTCGCCTT
>DATHSX010000218.1:0-10507 GCA_035463935.1 Acidimicrobiia bacterium
CTTGGTGGATCCGTCGTCCCGCTGTCGCCGGAGCCGTCGGCGGCCTGGCCTGGGGAGTGCTGATGAGACTATGGATGCGGTTCATCAGCGTCGACCCCGAGTTCACCTGGTCCGGGACCGGCTTCATCCTGGTGGCTTCGATCCTCGCTGGTGTCGGGTTGGGGTTTGCCTACCAGTCGCGCCGAACCGCCCGGACGGGGTGGTGGAGGCTGTTCGGCTTGCCGGTCATTCTCCTCGGGGCCGGGGCAGGCATGATCATGCTTCCCGGGGTCGTGATCGGCGGGCTGGCATTCGGTCGGCGCGACTGGCCCCGGGTGGTCCGGATTGCCCTGTATCTCCTTGCCGCGGCTGGGACGAGTGGCCTGTTGCTCATGACCGGACTCGCTGACTCCACTGGGCGGGTGATGTTCGGTTGGGTCAAAACGGCCGTGGTATTGGCGACGTTTGGTCTGTTGCACACGATCGAGATGGCGGCAGCCGGTCTGGCCTTAGCTCCCCGGAGGTCCGCCTAGGAGCCGACCGCGTCGACGGCCCCGCCAAAGCGCCGCTCCCGTCCTTGATACTCGACCACTGCTTCGAGGAGGTGATGGCGATCGAAGTCGGGCCAGAGGATTCCAGGAAATGCGAACTCGGCATAGGCCGCCTGCCAAAGGAGGAAATTGGAGAGGCGGTGCTCCCCCGATGACCGGATCACCAGGTCGAGGTCGGGCATATCGGGAACGTACAGGTGCCGGGCCACGACCCCCTCGTCTACTGCCACCGGGTCCAAACGACCGGCCGCCACCTCCTGAGCGATGCCGCGGGCGGCGTCCGCCAATTCTCGCCGGCTGCCGTAGTTGAAGGCAAAGACGAGATGCAACCGCTGGTTGCCGGCGGTCAGCGCCGCTGCCTCGGCCATGTGACGGCGGTTCCGGTCGGGCACCCGGGGATCATCGAGATCGCCCGCGAACCACATTCGCACTCCCTGGCGATGGAGGTCGTCGCGGCGGCGGGTGAGGAGGTCCTCGTTGAACCACATCAGAAACTCCACCTCCTCAGGATCGCGCTCCCAGTTCTCGGTCGAGAACGTGAAAGCCGTCAACCACTCGATCCCGATCTCGATCGCACCTTCCACGGTGTCGAATAACGCCGCCTCCCCCGCCGCATGTCCGGCGGTGCGCGGCAGGCCCCGGGCATTGGCCCATCGCCCGTTCCCGTCGAGGATGAGGCCCACATGGCGGGGAATCCGGGCCCGGTCGAGGCTGCTCAGGTCAAGCCCGGCCATCGAGCTCAGTCGTCCAGGATGGCCAGCGAGGAGAGGCGGCGCTCGAGGTGATACTCGACAAACCTCCGGGTGACTCCCATGGCCTCGCCGGCCAGTTGCGGATCGGTGGGGGGAAGAAGCGACAGATCAGCCGAAGCCAGGCCAGCCAGATAATTGGTCAGACCCGGGCGCAGCCTGACCGCCCCCTCTGCACGGCAATTGCCACACACGACGCCTCCTCCGGAGAAGCTGAAGCGTTCGAGGCCGACGCCGCTGCCACAGGCTGCGCACCTCGTCAGGGCGGGAGCCATCCCTACTACCCCGGCCAGCTTGAGCAGGAACGAGGCGACCAGGTCCTGGCCGCTTCCCCCGGCGTCGAGCGCCTTCAAGCCCCGCTGCAGGAGCAGGAAGAGGCGATGCGACTGATCGTTCTCTTGGGCAACCGCGTCGATCACCTCGACCATCGTGCCGGCCGAGATAACCCGACCGAGGTCCGAGCGTAGGTGGGGGAAGGCCTCGATCACCGCCACCTGGGTGATGGTGTCCAGGTTGCGTCCTTCATAGACGACCAGGTCGACGTGGGTGAATGGCTCCAGCCGGCCGCCGAACCGGCTCTTGGTCTTGCGGACCCCCTTGGCCACAGTCCGCAATTTCCCCCGATTGGGGCTCAGTAGCACCACGACCCGGTCGGCCTCACCGAACGGATAGGAGCGAAGGACGATGCCCTGATCGGAGCGAAGCGACACACGCCAACGGTAGTGAGGCCGCCGACCCACACGGGGAATGGGTGAGGACTTCACCACTTCTGTGGCCCGCTGGCCTCGCCTCTCGCGATCTTGGCCCGTGGTGTCAAGCACTGACCTCTGGAACTGCCGATTCCCCGCCATTGCCCCCCGACCGAACCCGATCCGCCAGAGAGGGCCAGATCTGCCCGGCTAGTTTGGGCTCATGGAAACTCCGTTGCCTCCCGAGCCACCACACTCCGCAGGTGAGTTCGAGACCCTCACCTCGTTCCTCGACTACTACCGGGGCGTGATGGTTAGGAAGATCGAGGGCCTGGATGCCGAGGGACTGCGCCGCTCAGTGGTCGCCAGTGCCACCTCCCTGGGCGGCCTTCTAAAGCACCTCGCCTATGTCGAACGCAACTGGTTCGCCGCCCGCTACGGCGGCCAGGATGTCACCTTTCCCTGGACCGAAACAGACCCCGACGCCGACTTTCGCCTCGAAGACACCGATGACGACCAGTCCTTGATCGAGTTCTACCTGGCGGAATGTCAGCGCTCCCGGGAGGTGATGATGGCCGACCCCGATCTCGACCGCGTGGTACCCGCCAGCCGTGGTCGCCACGTCTCGCTTCGCTGGATTCTGGTGCACATGATCGAAGAGACCGCCCGGCACGCCGGCCACGCCGACATCATCCGGGAGATGGTTGACGGGAAGGTCGGTGATTGACATGGCGCTGGCGACAGCTGACGAAATCGAGGACCTTCTCCGGGAGGAACCGGACTGGCGCCGGGACGGTGATGCTCTGGTCGCCGAGTTCCGGTTCAAGGATTTCAACCAGGCGATGGGGTTCCTGATCAGGGTGGCCCTGGCCGCCGAAAAGGCTGATCACCACCCCGACATCGACCTCCGTTGGAACAAGGTCCGCCTGAGTCTGAGTACCCACTCAGAAGGCGGAATCACCCCCAAGGACCTCACTCTGGCCGCGGCGCTATCCGGATTCATGGCGACCTGAGGCGCCGGGGTCAGAGCACCGCGAGACAGGCCTCCACCCAGTCCAGGTTGCCCCGATCGTCGGCCCTCCGGTAGCGAATCGCCAGGTTCTCGAGCATTCGCCTGACCATGGCGGCGGTGTCGACGGGGACCAGCCAGGCCGGCTCCAGCCGCGGTTTTCCACCCAGCGAGTCGGCGACGAGCCGCCCTGCCTCGTCGGCGCCGATGGCCTCGCCGAAATGGAAGGGGTCGACCAACTGGCCTCCGGCGTAGACCAGGAAGTGCCCGGGCAAACCCACCCCGGCCATTTCGATCCCGGCCCGCCGACCCACCTCGATCCAGATCGCCGACACAACGATGGGCAGTCCTCGGCGGCTGTCGAGCACCCGGTGCAGGAACGCATTGTCGATGTGGTCATAGTCCTCGGTGTTCCCTCCAATCCCTTCCCGGATGGAGATCACCCGCCGCAACGCGAGGTGGTTCGATCCGTCGACCTGGGCCGCCATCCGGTCGAGGCGGCCGAGGTAGCCGACGGCATCCAGATCCGGCTCAACGAAGGTGCCGAGCAGCAGACAGGCCTCGGCGAGACGGTGGGCCCCCACCAGTTGGGGAAGGCGCCGGACCCGATCGGCGATCTGGGCTCGGCTCCAGCCGTCACTCATAGCCGAGCCGATCCAAGATCTGCGGCCGTTTTTGCCAGTCAGGCTCCACCCTGACCCGGAGGTCGAGGTGGACCCTGCTCGCCAGCAGCGTCTCCAGCTCCAGGCGCGCCTCCGAGCCGGCCTGGCCGAGCATTTCCCCTCCCCGCCCAATCACGATCCCCTTCTGGGAGTCGCGTTCGACCAGAAGATTGGCCTCCACCCTGATCAGGTCACCCTCCTCTTCGATCGAGGTCACCTGTACATGGAGGGAATGGGGAAGCTCCTCCCGCAGCCTGGCCAGGAACTTCTCGCGGATGATCTCGGCAACCACCTGCTCTTCGGTCTGGTCGGTGGCCGTCTCCGGCGGAAAGAAGGCCGGGCCTTCCGGCAAACGGGAACTGAGCTCCTGCACCAGGGCGGCGGCGCCTTCGCCCGTCAGCGCGCTGAGCGGGACATAGGCGCCGAAGTCCCAGGCTGCCGCCTGGGCAAGCTGGGGCGCCACCCGGTCCGGCCCGGCCAGGTCGACCTTGTTGAGAGCTAATACCACCGGAGTCGACGCCTCGGTCACCCGCGCGGCGATCCGACGATCACCTGGTCCGATCGGCTGGGTAGCGTCAATGACGAAGCAGATCACGTCCGCTTCGGCCAGGGATCCGTAGACCAAGCGGTTGAGCCGGGTTCCCAGTTCGGCCTTTGGCTTGTGCAGCCCGGGCGTGTCGATCAGCACCATCTGCCAGGCACCTTCCGCGCTGTTCAACACCCCCCGGATGATCGAACGGGTCGTCTGCGGACGGGGCGAGGTGATCGACACTTTGGTTCCGACCAGGCGGTTGATAAGCGTCGACTTCCCCACGTTGGGACGGCCGACCAGCGTGACGAACCCCGACCTCAACAAGTCACCTCAATCGGCTGCGACCGCCGTGGCTCTTCTCACCATGACCTCGGCGACCCGTCGACCCTGCAGTCGAACCACCTCGAGGGTAAGGCCGTTGATGGTGAAGACCTCACCCTCCGCCGGGACGCGGCCGGCCAGGCCGAGTACGAGCCCGCCGACGGTGTCCCATTCCTCGTCGGGAAGCTCCACTTTCAGAAAATCGCCCAGGCCAGCCACATCGGTGCGAGCGTCGACCAGGTAGGAGCCGTCGTCATTGGAATGGATCAGCTCGTCTTCACTGTCATGCTCGTCGGTTATCTCTCCAACCAACTCTTCGAGCAGGTCTTCGATCGACACCAGGCCGGCGATGTCGCCGAACTCATCGACCACCACGGCCAGATGGGCCTTGGACGTCTGCATTTCGCGGAGCAGATCGGAGGCCCGTTTGGTCTCCGGCACGAAGATCGGTTCCCGGGCGAACTCCCCGATTTCCTTCACCTTGTGCCCGGCGGCGTGGGCGCCCAGCACGTCCTTGGTGAGCACCACTCCCACGATGTCACCATCGGGCCCATCGCTGATCGGGAAGCGGGAAAAGCCGTGCTCGGCGGCGAGGGCCGCGAGCGACGCCACATCGGCCCGGCGGTCGATAGTGATCATGTCTGCCCGCGGCACCATCACCTCCCGGACGATGGTGTCGGTGAACTCCAGCACCGAATCGATCAGTTCCCGCTCCTCCTCCGCTTCCTCCGGATGAGAGTCGTTCCCGGGAACCAGGTCGAGGGCGATGTCCTCTTCAACCACGAGTTCGTTGGCGGCCCGACCCCACCGTTGCGCTAGGGCGATGAGCGGGGCGAGCCGGTAGGCCAGGGTACGCGGTCGGGCCCGTCCCAGCGCCCGGGCCAGGTAGTCGCCGACGAGCCACAACATCAAGCCCAGAGCGGCCAGTGAGATCGCCAACCCGGAACCCGACATTCTCCGGGTCACCAGCCAGGTCGCCGGCACCGCGGCTCCAAGTAGGAGGGCAGACTGCACGGCGTTGACCGATGGATGCAGGGACTCCCGGTTGTCGAGCACCCGGGCGATCCTGGCCGCGCCCCGGATGCCATCGGCGGCGTCCCGCAGCGCGTCGGCCCGCGGAGTCCACAATGCCGACGTGAGGCCCGCCCGCAGCGCCGCCGCCAGCAGCAAAACCAGCACGGTTACGACGAGGGCAATCGTCATCGCCGCACCCGACCCTGGCTGGCCAGGATCTGCCGCTCTCTGCCTTCCATCAACTCGGCCTCCATGTCCTCCTCGTGGTCATAGCCAAGCAAATGGAGCACCCCATGTGTCACCATCAATGCCATTTCGTCCGCGATGTCGACTCCCAGCGAGTCGGCCTGTCGCCTCACATAGTCGGGGGCGATGACGACATCGCCGATGAGAAAGGGAGGGCCGCAGGGGTCGGTCACGGGTGGGGTCCCGGCCCGCAATGACTCCAGCGGAAACGAGAGGACGTCGGTCGGACCGTCGCGGTGCATGGCCCCGGCGTTGAAAGCGGCCATACGCTCGTCATCGACGAGTGTCACCGACAACTCGGTTTCCGGTGGGAAGCCTTCGGCCGAGAGCACGGCTTCGGCCCAACCTCGTATCTGATCCTCGTGAAATCCGGACGAGGGATGCTCGTCAGAAACAGATACGGGCACTGCTGGCTGGCCCCCTCAAGTGCCAGGAAAGTTGGGATAAGCGATTCGCTGGTGATAGTGACCGACGAGCGCTTCCAGGAACGCGCGACGAGCCCGGGTCAGCTGGGCAAGGGTCAGCGCGCTGTCCGACAACTGGCCGTCGTTGACCTTCTCATCCACCACCCGGCTGACGACCTTCTCGATCGCCTCGGCCGTCGGCTCCTCGTCGCGGAAGACCGCTCGGCAGGCGGCTTCCAGCGAATCGGCCAACATCACGATCGCCATCTCGGCCGTACGGGGCTTATGGCCGATGTGGCGGAAGTCGTTGGGATCGACGCCTTCGTCGCCGTGGATTCGACGGGCCTTCTCGTAGAAGAACCTCATTATCCCGTCCCCGTGATGGGTCACGATCCCTTCCGCAACCTCCGTGGGAATCTTGAAGCGTCGCGCCATTTCGATTCCGTCGGTGACATGGCCACGAATCATGGCCACCGACTGGAGCGGATCGAGATCGTCGTGCGGGTTGGAGGCCCCGAACTGGTTCTCGATGAAATGGGTGGGGTTCTGGGTCTTACCGATGTCGTGGTAGTAGGCCGCCGCCCGGGCCAGAAGAGGGTTGGCCCCCACTGCCCGGGCGGCAGCGTCAGCCAGCGTTCCGACCATCAACGAGTGGTTGAAGGTGCCGAAGGCCTGCTCCTGAAGCAGCATCAGGGCCTCGTGGTTGCGATCCGTCAACTCGAGCAGCCGCAGACTGGTCGTGATGTCGAAAGCCGCCTCGAAGAACTGCAGCCCCGCCAGCCCCAGGAGGGCGGTGAGGAGAGACACCCCTAGCGCCACCGCGCCCGCCTGGCCGATCGAAAGCGCCGCGGTCGTCCAGGACGCCTGATCGGGATTTATGTGAAAAAACCAGGCCACCGCAGCGGCAATGCCAGCCGCCGCTATCGCCGAGGCGAGGACCGCTTTGCGATAGGAACCCCGCGAGGACAGTGACGAGACGAAACCCACCGGGACCATGGTGGACAGCAGCCCGTAGGTGACGACGCCGGGATCACGGGTGCCGGTGGCGGCCAGGACCGCAATCACCAGCGCCATCAGGGCGGCAATCCGGGAGTCGAAGAGCACCGCAGCCATCAGGCCGAATACCACCCCGGGAAGCACATACCAGCCCGGAGCCGCACCCACCCCCTCCTGGATCTCGATCGTCAAACGCACCGCCCCGGCGGCCAGCACGATCAGCAGCCCCAGCAGGGCCGCCATCCGCGGCCGCGTCCAGAACTCTTGTCGGAAACGGCTCAGATAGAAGCCGAGCGACGCGACCATCGCCGCTAGCACCGCCAGCAGCCCTCCCGACTGACCCACCTCCGCCCCGGAGATGGCTCCGGTCTCGAAAATGGCATCGATGTGGATCTGCTCCAGCACCTCGCCCTGGCCGACAATTCGCTCCCGGGCCTGGTAGGTAACGGTGACCGGCTCGACCGCCTCCTCGGCCTCCAGCCGGGCAGCTTCGG
Source organism: Acidimicrobiia bacterium (assembly GCA_035463935.1). Taxonomy (GTDB): domain Bacteria; phylum Actinomycetota; class Acidimicrobiia; order Spongiisociales; family ZC4RG35; genus DATEEG01. Next base: position 7,647 of record DATHSX010000218.1, read on the forward strand.
TCGCCTGCGGATCGAGGACATAATTGGGGCGCAGGGCCAGCGCGACCAGATCGGCGGCGGCGGAGCGGGCCGATTCGTTGGGGGTTCCTCCCAACAGAACCAGGGGCGGCTGTGCGAACAATTGGTCACGCACCTGGCTCAGGTTCTCGTTGGTCACCTGGTCGCCCAGAACATCGGTCAGCTTGGTCAGGGCGGCGGCTCCGACGTCGGGAAGCACCGGCGCCTCGCCAAGGGCAACCCGGACGACGTCCTCGGTGGCGAACCCAGCCAGCGTTTGCAGGGTGGTGGTGTCCAGGCTGGGAAACTGGGGATCCAGCTCGGTGACCTGCGCCTCCACCGGACGCACCGCGGGCCGGTATCCGGTCGAGACCGCCTCACAGCCCTCATCGCCACACTCCAGGGTTTGCAGGCCATTGTCGGTGGAGAGAGTCAGGCCGGACGGGAAGTCGACGTCACCCGGATCGACCGCCACACTGACGAGTCCGATCGGGACCGGAGCCGTCCAGAGGCCGTCGGCCTGCGTTTCGGCGGTGGCGATCTCGACCCCGTTCTCGTCATAGAGCCGGACCGTTATCGAGCGGATCCCGGCATCGGGTCGCTGACCCTCGACGGTCTCGGTGAAGACACCGTCGCCGTCGACGTCGAGGAAGACCCGGCCCGAAACTGGCACCAGCGGGGCCGCGGTGGTGGTGGCGGTCGCATCAGGGGCCGCAGGGGTACCGGTGGTGGCCGCTACCTGGTCAGGAGCGACCAGCACGGGGTCAGGAGCAGCGGGGTCTATAACGCCAGCCGTGATTGCGGCCAGCACATCGTTGAGCTCGGCGAAAGCCGCCAGCTCCGAATTCAGGTCCTGACGCAGCTGGTCGGGCACCGCTTCGGCGGCCTGCTCCCGGGCCGCCTCGGTCTGGACCGTGTCCACGACCTCCGCCGAGAAACGGGCTTCGTAGTCCCGGGTAGCCACCTGACCGACATCGAGTAGAGAAGTCGCCTCCGAGCCTCCCAGAGACAGCAGGCCCCAGGCCCCCACCGTGGTGGCGAGGAAAATGAAGAACCGTACGACGTTGAGCTGTTTCACTCGCTATCCGTCTCGAACCGTTGATAGGCATCGACGATGGCTGCCACGATTCGGTGCCTGACGACATCGCGACTGGTCAGCTCGACAAATGTCACCCCCGGGATGCTCTGCAGGATCTTGCGCACCGTATGCAGCCCCGAGGTCTTCTGCACGGGCAGATCGGTCTGGGTGACATCGCCGGTGATCACTATCTTGGAATTGAAGCCCAACCTGGTCAGGAACATCTTCATTTGCTCCGGCGAGGTGTTCTGGGCCTCGTCCAGGATCACACAGGCGTCGTTGAGCGTGCGACCCCGCATATAGGCAAGGGGGGCGATCTCGATGGTGCCACGTTCGGTGAGGCGGCCGGTTTCCTCGGGCCCCAGCATGTCCCAGAGGGCGTCGTAAAGCGGCCGGAGATAGGGGTCGATCTTGGCGAAGAGGTCGCCCGGGAGGTAGCCCAGTCGCTCGCCCGCCTCGACCGCCGGCCGGGTGAGGATGATTCGGCGCACCGCCCCGGCGGTCAGGGCCTCGACCGCCGCCGCCATGGCGAGATCGGTCTTCCCGGTGCCGGCGGGTCCGATCCCGAACGTCACGGTGTTGTCGCGAATCGCCTGGATGTAGCGATGCTGGCCGTGGGTCTTGGGACGGACCAGCTTGCCGCGACCGACCATGAGTCCATCCGAGAGGATCCCTGCCGGGCTGGGAACCGCCTCGCGCACCATGTGCACGATCTGCTCAACCCGCTGCACATCGAGGGTTTGGCCCTCCTGGACGAGCAACAACAACTCGTCGAGAACCGTGCGGACCTCCTCCACCTCGGGGGCGGGGCCAGAACAGGTGACTTCGTTGCCGCGCGCCACGAGCACCACCTGGGGAAAACTCTTCTCAATGGCCTTGAGGTGGACGTCGCCCTGCCCGAGCAGATCGAGCATCAGGTGGTTGGAGGGAACGCGCAGGCGCTCTTCAACGAGGTCGGGAGTCACCGCAGGAATGTCGGTGGATACAAGCCCAGATTATACCCCCGGACCCCCGACAACCCCCTTAGCTTCGACCGAGTGGTCTCGGCCACGGTTGTGGGCAGCCTGGTAGTGGTCATCCCGGTGGCCAGTCGAAGAGCCTCCCGGCCAGCAGGTGCAGGTGCAAGTGGAACACGCTCTGGCGGCCGTGCTCGCCGACGTTGCTGACCAGGCGCCATCCGTTGGCGAACTCGGCGGCCGCAGCCACCTTTTGGACGACGCCCAGCATCTCCGCCCAGGTGCCCACTGCTTCCGGATCGGTCACGTCGAGGTCGGCCATCGAGGTGGCCAGATGCGCCTTCGGAATGACCAGGATGTGCTGGGGCGCCGCCGGATTGATGTCCCGGAAGGCGAGCACCCGCTCCGTTTCTGTGACCCGGTTGGCCGGTATTTCGCCCGACGCGACCCGGCAGAAGAGGCAATCGGTGCTGCCCCGAACCAGGTTCACTCCGGTTCCGCGAGCGCCCGTTTCACAGCCGACCGATCGGCGCGGACCAGCGCTGCCAGGAACTCGAGATCGCTCTGGCGGACCGTCAGATCCCCCTCCGCCGACCGCCGCCGAAGCTGGATGGCAGAAAGGAACCGATCGATCGCCTCGGAAATCGTCGGGTCGGCCTCACCCATCGCATCCAGATCGATCACTGTGGGTAGCTGACCAAGGTCGTCCGACGAGGGGATAAGCCGAGCTACGTCGATCGAGTAGATCTGGGCGAGGCGATGAAGCCGCTGGACCGAGATCGACCGCTCCCCTCGCTCATAGGCGCCCAAAACCGAAGATTTGAACTCAT